>PKXT01000324.1 GCA_003133505.1 Acidobacteriota bacterium | reverse complement strand
CACTTACGATTCTTCGGCTAACACGGAATTTACCCCGGCGGCTCCGTTACGTCATTGCCTTCCAAGCTCGTACTGTGGATAGCTCGAGGCTATCCGCGCCAAGAGCGGCCCGAGACCGGGCCAGCGCAATACGAATTACGTTGATCCATTTTCGGGGCACGAGTAGACTTGGACTGGGTTCAACCAGTATGTGTTCATGCGCACACAGACAGGATTGCAAGCGGCAAACGTAAGCATTGATGACGATGACGGAAGCCGCCCTCATAAGATCGCGCCGTCGGATACGCGNNAAGATAGGCAGCTGGTGTCAGGGCAAGATTGGGGGTGGGACCAATGCGGAAAGTCAACGTGGTGATGGGAATCCTGGCGATGGGGCTGGCGATTTTGAGCTCGGCAACTGGGGCGGTGGCGCTTGATAATCCTGTGCCGCTGGTAAATCAGCCCTTGAGGCCGGACGCGGTGGCGCCGGGCGGCGTTTCTTTCACGCTGACGGTAAATGGGACCGGTTTCGTGTCGGGATCAATGGTGAACTGGAACGGCACGCCGCGGGTCACGACATTTGTCAACGATTCGCGACTGACGGCACAAATCACCGCCGCAGATATTGCCGTGGCGGGGACCTCTTCGGTCACTGTCGTAAACCCCGCGCCCGGCGGCGGCACGTCCAATGTCGCCTTCTTTTCCGTCACAAGCTCCATCACCACCCTCGGTTTTCAGCTTGCCTCCTCGCCTAAAACAGGCAGTGAACCAACGGGACTGGCGATACACGATTTTAATGGGGATGGGATTTTGGATATAGCGATCGCCAACTTTGGGGACTCAACCGTCACCATCCTTCTAGGAGATGCAACCGGCCACTTCACGCTGGCCTCTACCCTCACCGTAGGCAGCAACCCCGAATGCATTGCCGTGGGAGATTTCAACGGAGATGGAAAGCCGGACCTCGCGGTTACAAACCTTTACAGCAACAGCGTTTCTATTTTGTTGGGCGATGGCACGGGCCACTTCACGCTGGCTTCTTCCGTCGCAGTGGGTACTAAGCCGGAAGCCATCGTGGCGGCCGATTTCAATGGTGACGGTAACCTGGATCTCGCAGTGGCCAATTCCATCGGCGACACCCTCGATATTCTGTTGGGTGACGGGACAGGGCACTTCACCCTGACTACTTCCCTCGCCACGGAGGACCGCCCCGACGCCTTGGCGGTGGGTGACTTTAACGGAGATGGAGATTTGGATCTCGTGGTTGGCAACTATTATGGGACCGACGTCACAGTGCTGTTGGGCGACGGCACAGGCCACTTCAACCCGGGACCGAGTCTGGGAGGATATGACTTTGTTCTTTCAATTGCGGTGGGCGACTTCAATGGCGATGGGAATCTGGACTTAGCACTCGCGGAGTCGGCCGAATGCGAGATATTGCTGGGGGACGGAGCAGGCCATTTTACTTTGGCTTCTAGTTTTGTGCCAAGCGGAGCTTCCGTCGCCACAGGTGATTTTAATGGAGACGGTATATTGGATCTGGCACTGACAGAGACGAATGCTGTGGCCGTCCGGGTCGGCGACGGGACGGGGCATTTTACGCTGGCGTCGACTCCCACCGCCGGTCCCGACCCGGAAGGGGTAGCTTTGGGGGACTTCAATGGCGATGGCAAGATGGACGTGGCTGCGACAAATGATTTGGGCAATTCAATTTCCATATTAGTACAGGCGCCGGCGCTGCTCTTTTCGCCGGAATCTCTCAGGTTCGACTCCCATAGAGCCGGCACAACCAGTCCCCCGCAGACCATAACCGTGCAGAATGTGAGCAACATCGCTATTCAGATTTCCGGCCCATCCATCACCGGTAACGATCCGGGAGATTTTGCGGCTACGACCGACTGTCCCCCCAGTCTGCCCGCCGGAGGGGTATGCACGATGATGATCACGTTTTCTCCTGTCACGGGAGGGTCTAGAAGTGCCAACGCGACACTCCTCGACGACGGCGGCAATAATCCGTCCACCGTGTCGTTGAGTGGAACGGGAGTGGCTGTCGTGCTTTCGCCCGGGATGCTTAACTTTGGTGATGTCTATGAAGGCACAATCAGCCAGCCGATGTTTACCAGTCTGAAGAATATTGGCATCGCTCCGGTCGAGATTGATCGAATCTATCTAACCGGGGCCTTCCCGTCGAGTTACCTTACCCAAAACAACTGTCCTGCCACTTTTCCCGCGGGAGGAGAGTGCCGGATCGAGGTTGAATTCACGCCGAAGAGGATTGGGCTCCAGCCATCGAGGCTACAGGTGGACGATAGCGACGGCGGCAGCCCGCAAAAGGCTGCCCTCTCGGGTGTGGGCAATATCCCTCCCCGCTAAAGTATTTCCGCGAGAAATGAATTCCCAAGAAAGTCCGTGACCTGATTTTTTTGGACACTCGAGCCGCCGTCGGCACGCGGAAAGTCAGTTGGTTGCGAATCCTCAGGTCAGGTTCTTTTCCGCAGCGCGGTTTGCTCGCCCGGCGTCGGCACTCCACTAGGATATCGATCACTTTCCAGCGCGCAGATTGAAATAGCCGACGAAAAATCGGAGTCCCGCGACATCGAGTATGGTCGCAACGCCGGCGTGACGTGACTGGCATTTTTTGTACCAGCGGAAGTGAGAGAGAATGCACTCGTGAGCGGCCCCGGTTTTTTGTACCAAATCTAGGGTGAGTTTTTGGCTTCTTGCAGAGCCATGAGGTCGCGGCTAGCCGCGACCTCATGGGCAAATTCGTTCGGGGTCCTCTCGCCCAGAGCCCTGTGAGGACGGCTCTCATTGTATTCCTTCCTCCAAGCCTCGATGCTCTCTTTCGCCTCCGCCAGCGTCCCGAACCAATGGGTGTCCAGGCACTCTGCCCGGAAGGTCCCGTTGAAGGATTCCACATAGGCATTGTCAGTCGGTTTCCCCGGCCGGGAGAAGTCGATTTTCACTCTATTCTGATAAGCCCATAGGTCCAGGATCTGTGAGGTGAATTCTGAACCGTTATCACAGAAAAGCATCTTTGGTATACCCCGCTCGAAGCGCAATCGGTTCAGTGCTTCCACCACATTCGTTCCTTTCAATGCTTGCCCCACTTCAATGGCCACGCTTTCCCTGGTGAAAACATCCACCATCGTCAAGGCCCGAAAACGCCGGCCATCGGCCAGCTGATCCGCTACAAAATCGAGACTCCACGCCTGATTCGCTGCCGTCGTTCGAGTGCGTTCTCTCCCCGCTGCTCAGCTGCCCGACGCCGGCGTTTGGGCCTTTGTTTCAGCGCCATTCCTTCTTCCCCATACAGCCGGCACATCACTGCTTTCCCTACTTTCCAGCCCTCGCGGTTCAGCAGCACGCGGATCTTCCGACATCCATAGCGCACTCTGGCCTGAGCGATCTCCCGAATCCGCATGCGCAGCGCTGTCCGGGGATCCTTGTGACTCCGGTATCGGTAGGTCCTACGGTTCAACTGAGCCACTCGGCAGGCCCGCCGCTCGCTCAGCCGATAACAGGTGCCCAGATACGCTACCACCGGACAGCGCCGCGAGGGCTTTAGATTTTTTTTCTTAGCACATCCTGCAGCATGGCCTTGTCCAGGATCAGATCCGCGACGATGCGTTTCAGCCGCGCGTTCTCTTCACCCATCTGTTTCAACTGCCGGACTTGGTCAACCTCCAGACCTGTGTATTTCTTCTTCCACCGGTAATAGGTCTGCTCGGAGATGCCCACCTGCCGAATCAGCTCCGCGATGGGTATCCCCAGTTCGGCCTGCTTCAGAATCGCCACTATCTGCTCCACTGCAAATCGCTTCTTCTTCACGGCAAAACCCTCCCTTTCCAGGTCTAGGTTTTGCCAAAAACTAACTTTCCGAATAGTTCAAAAAACCAGGGGCCTATCAGTGTTGACGCCCAGCAACGCGCAACCCGCAGGATTGGCATCCACATAGCGGCGGGAGTCGTCCGCGATCAAAATGGAGTCTATCGAGGAGTCGAATAACTTACGGAACAGCCGCTATCGCCGGTGATTTTCGTGATGTGGTTCCCGGGTTTTTTCTCCGCGTTCAAGTTCACAGCCTATAATGGCGGGCAATGGGATGCAAGGTTGTGTCTTCCGGCGGGAAATGTACTTGCGAAAGTTTGCATTTCAGGGTCTTTTCTCTCTTGTGTTTCGCCGAGCACCGAGAATAGACTGGATTCGAGGTGCGGCCGATGGCGATAAAGGTGCTTATTGCTGATGATGTAGCGGAATTTCGAGCCGTGGAACGAAAGCTGCTGGAGGGAGCTCAGGAACTCGAAGTCATAGCGGAGGTGGCCGATGCGATCGAAGCGATCAAACTCTCTGAAACTCCGGAGCCGGACGTCATTCGTCATGGATCTGAAAATGCCCGGAGACGGACAGACCGCAACCGCCCATGTCAGGCAGGTATATCCCAAGGCCGAGATTGTAGCCGTAACCGCTTTCGCTGATCCCTCCATCGCCCCTGTGTTAAAGGAAAAATACAAAGTGGACGCGCCGCTGCCCAAGGATGAGCTTTTCGAGTAGCTTATTCCGACGATAAAAAGCGTGGTTGGGCGCGACCCGTCCGAGGGATAGGACGCTCCGGGACGATAGATTTGTGTGTGAGTTTCCGCGGTTGGCATCAACGATCTACCTCCCCCTCACGTAGTGCTCGATTCAAGAAATGCCAGGTAGCTTAATTGCCGCCCGAACCTTCCGCTTCATACCCGCCTTTTCCAGGGGTTGCTACATGGACCATGTATAAAATTGAACAGTCCCCCAGTTTCGCATTACATACTATCTATTTGGGGCGGGGCGAACATTGTTTCCATCGCGTAAGGCTTCGAGGGGGGACGGCGCTCGTGTACAGGATGGGCTGTATTGCCGGGAATGGGGGAGGCCATGAATCAACTATCCAATAGTGCCGTCGCTCAGGCCACTGAGGGCACGGTTGTGCGGTCGGAAACGAAGCTCATCGAATTGCTTGCGGGGGGCGCTGACTCGTCCGGTGTGTTGGAAGAACTTTGCTCGTTTGTTGACGCGGAAGTTGACACACTTTCTTCCGTGCTATTGCTGGACGCCGACGGCAAGCGGCTTCGTTGGGTTGCCGGCCCGGGCCTGCCCAAGTCCTTCAACGAAGCCATCAAGGAAATTGAATGTGGATCCTGGGCCAGTTCGGGCGGCCCGGCAGCTTATCGGGGGATGCCTCCCATTACCTTCGAAATCGCGATGGACCCTCTCTTCAAGCCCCTGCACCGGATAGCGCAATTAGAGGGTGTGCGTACCACGTGGTCAGCGCCGCTGTTCTCCACCTCACAAACGCCTTTGGGAATGTTTTCTACCTTCTACCCCGATAAGCGCGTTCTCAATTCCCAGCATGCCGACCTCTTGCACCGCGCGGCCCATATCGCCACGATTTCGATTTGCAGGGAAATGCGCGAGAAAGAGCTAATGGAGGCCTCAAGGCAACTCGGCCGATCTCAGGACGAGGAGCGGCGGCGCATCGCGCGGGAAATGCACGATAGCACCGGGCAGGATCTGGCTGCTCTGGCCATCACGCTTCACTTGATTGGAGCGGAAACGCCATCGGCTTCCCCGAAAGTCATGGACATGCTTCGCCAGTGCTCGGAACTAACCCGCAAGGTCTCTGACGAAATCCGCACTCTCTCGTATCTGCTGCATCCGCCATTACTCGATGAATGTGGTTTGGCGATTGCGATTCGATTGTACGTGGAGGGTATCAACCAGCGGAAAGGTCTGCATGTGGATTTGGAAATGCCCCGGCAAATTCGCCGGCTACCACTGGAAGCGGAGCTCGCCCTCTTTCGCGTTGTTCAGGCGGGGCTTTCCAACGTGCATCTCCATTCGGACAGTGGCGCGGCGGTGGTCCAGGTGCGGGAAACCACCGATGAAATCGCGGTAACCGTTACGGATTATGGGAAGGGGATATCCGCGGAGATTCCGCAGGGTCAAACGTCCGGTCATAGAGACGGAATTGGCATTGCCGGAATGCGCGAAAGGCTCGAGCAAATCGGCGGGCGCCTGATGATTGACTCGAGTGATGGCGGAACCATTATCCAGGCCACGATTCCACGGGTGGCATTGCAAGAGTCCCACCCGTGTCAGTAAAGGAGCATGGCGGATTGATTTTTCGCCTGATGCCGCGACCGATTGCAAGCGCCATATTCAGTGATGCTGGCTCTGATTCAACAAGCTCTCTAAACAAGATGGCTACAGGATGAGCGATGGCTCCAAATTTCCATCGGGTAGTAGGGTAATGCCTGTAGATTGCGGTGAGCGCAAACCAGGCTGAAATCCCCCTTAGACGAAACTCTTTCGCCGGCTTCGGGTTGTAATTGCTTGACGTCCATGACCGCACCAGCCAAAATATCAGGCGCGTTGATCCCTTCCCGCGCTAATTACCGTTTTTCGGAACTCAAGGGACCATCGGGGCGCGTCCTTGTTTTTTATCACGCCGATAATCTGGCAGGCTCGGAGTTTGGGTGTCTTTCACCTGTGAATATCGCCATAACCGAGATTTGTGAAACCACTAAATGAGGAGAACAGTAACGATGAAATTTTCAGCCAGAAGCAATTTTATTTTCAGTTTGCTGGCCATCGCGGCGGTGATGGGCCTTGCCCTATTTATGAGCTCGGCCAAGCGCTCGGAGCTGTTCTCCGCAGCCGCCCATTTGCGCCATGCGTCCAGGACGCGGCACGGCAATAACAATAATGTAGACAAGCGCGCCGTCGCGGCTTCGTTTGGCAGGTTGCCCATGCAGTTCGAGCCGAATGAGGGCCAGACGGATTCACGTGTGAAGTTCATTTCGCGCGGAAACGGTTATTCGCTTTTTCTGACCGCCAATGAAGCGGTGCTGTCGTTGCGCAAGAGCGGTGGCGAGGCGCCGAAGGCCGCATCACTCGCGCCTTCGATGGAGCACGTGAAACCCACGCCGCAGGCAAAGGGCGCGGTGATCCAACTGGCCTTGGAAGGCGCCAATTCTCAACCGCAAGTGACCGGGCAAGATCCCCTGCCGGGCCATGTAAATTATTTCCTCGGTAAAGATCCCTCCGAGTGGCATACCAATATTCCCACTTATTCGCGGGTCGCTTATTCGAGCGTTTATCCGGGAATTGATGAAACTTTTTACGGCAACCAGCAGCAATTGGAATATGACTTTACCGTGGCTCCCGGCGCGGATGCCGCGCGGATCGCCATGCGCGTTGACGGAGTGGACCATCTCTCACTGCAATCCGACGGGTCGGTGAAGCTCTTCGCGGCGGATTCAGCGGTGCAATTGCGCGCGCCGGTCGTTTATCAGGGAAGTGGCTCGGGGAAAAAGGTGATTGCCGCAAGTTACGACCTCTCTGGCGGGAATGAAATCCGCTTCCACCTGGGCGATTATGATCACAGCCAGCCGCTGGTAATTGACCCCATGCTGGTGTATTCCACTTACTTCGGTGGCAGTTCGGAAGATCAGATCCTGGCCGGCCGGATCGATACCTCGGGCAACTTTTACGTGACGGGTTTTACCTATTCCAACGACTTCCCGCTCATCGCCCCCTTCCAGAACTCCAACAATGAATACGCCAACGGCAACCAAATCGCTTTCGTAAGCGAGCTCAATGCCGCTGGCAATAATCTGGTCTTTTCCACCTATCTGGGCGGCAGCGGCCTGCTTTCGGCGGGGGGAACCGGGGACTTCGCACAGGGTCTCGCGTTGAATCCGTCAAACGATGATGTCTTCGTGGCGGGCGAAACCTATTCGGTCGATTTTCCGGTTACCACGACCGCGTATCAGGCATTCAATGGAGGGGGCAGCGTTGGCGCGCCCACGGCCTTCCTGACGGTGTTAAACGCCGGCGGCGCTGGACTGGTATATTCCACCTACCTGGGCGGTAATAATGGCGATGGCGCATTTGGCGTAGCCGCGGATAGCGATGGCAATGCTTACGTCGCCGGAGCGACCGGCTCATCGAATTTCCCAATCGTTGCCGGCGCGCCGGAGTCAACTTATGTTTCCTCCTCTACATTATCGGAGGGCTTCCTTTCCAGAATCAATACGACTCTGTCGGGCACCGCTTCATTGACCTATTCCACTTTTATTGGCGGGACGGGTAATGGCAATGGCGACGGTGATGAGGTTTTCAGCATTCGCACCGACGGCAGTGGCAATATCTTTTTTGGCGGCATTACGGGCTCAAGCGATCTCTTGACTACCGCGGGCATTACTTCCGCGTTTCAATTGACCTGCACGCCTTGCGGCGTGGCCAACAGCGGCTTCAATGGCTTCGCGGGAGNNCGGCCAATACCAATCCGGGGGCGGTGGGGTTCACGTGGCTCAGCTATTTGGGCGGGTCTACCGGTGATGCGATTGAGCATGTGGCCAATGATCTCACCGGAGACGTTTTTGTCACCGGTTTTGCATTCTCCTCTGATTTCCCGGTCACCACCGGAGCTTTCCAGACCACCCTCCAAAATACTTCCGGCGGGACCAGCGCCTTCGTCACTGAATTCAATAGCACGGGTTCAGCCTTGGTCTATTCCACTTACCTGGGCGGCTCCAACCCCAACGGCGGAAACGGCGACGTGGGCTTCGGCATTGCGCTAGACCTCACCGGCGACGCTTATGTTACGGGACAAACCACCTCAACCAATTTCCCAACGGCCAATCCGATCCAAAGCACCAATAAGGCGCCGGGAAACGGAGCGACCAACGCATTTGTTACGGAGATGAACCCCACTGGCAGCGCGCTGGTGTTTTCAACGTACCTGGGAGGCAGCACTCTTTCCGTCAATGGCGCGAACAATGGCGATACGGGCTGGGGCATCCAGGTGGATATGAATAATGATATTTTTGTTGCGGGTGTAGCCGGCACTCAGAATTTCCCGACGCAGGCCCCATTTCAGTCCGGTTCAGGGGGTTTGGATGACGGATTTCTTACCGAAATTAGCGCGGCATCCAGCACCGGCAATGTAACGGTCACCCCCACGTCGCTGGTTTTTGTTTCTCCCGCGGTTGGCACGGCAACATCAGCCCAGCCCGCCACTCTGATGAACGGCACCGCCGCGACGGTAACTGTCAGCTCGATTGCGATAAGCGGAACGAACGCTCTTGATTTCACTCAAACCAACAATTGCACCACGCTGGCGGCGGCCGCGTCCTGCACCATCAATGTGACCTATACGCCGACCACCAGCGCAACAGAAACGGCTACGCTAACGATTACGGATAATGCCTCGGGCAGTCCGCAGGTGGTAACCCTCACAGGCCAAGTCGGAAGCTTTACCATCTCAGCGAATCCGGGTTCTCTTACGCTGACGGCCGGTAATTCCGGCACGGTCACTCTCACTGTCACGCCTTCGGGCAGCTTTAATCTCCCTGTAGCACTGGCGTGCACCGGCGNNCCCACCGCGGCCACCTGCAGCATTACGCCCGCCACGGTTACACCCGACGGGGCTCCGGTGACCGCCACCGTAACAGTAAATACGACGGCGCGCGGTTTGATCGCGCCTCCACCATCGACATCATCACGGCCCATTCCTTGGCTGCCCGCCAGCACATTGGCGTTGGCGTCGCTGTTGGGAATCGGGTTCCTGTATACGAAACGTCTGCCGGTTCTTGGCGCGGCTCGGTACACTCGCATGAGCTTGCTGGCATTGATCGCCATGCTCTTTCTTGTGGGCGGTATGACCGCTTGCAATGGCAGCAGCAGCAATGGCAGCGGAACGCCCGCGGGTACTTATACACTCACCGTTACGGCTACCGCCGGCAATCTGGCGCCGACCACAACCGTGACGCTCAACGTCCAATAGACGCACGCGCTGGCTACGGCTTAGACCTAGCGCGGACGTGACAGGATGCGGATGGCATCGCATAAATAACCTTGGGCTGCGGGGAACACTCCGCAGCCCTTTTTTTAAATTCGCTTCTGTTTGCCGGTAGCCATAGACCAGAATTTCACTTCATCCGCGGGTCATTCGCCCGGGGGGGGGGGATTCGGTTTGATGGTGCCGATGGCTTATAGTATTTAAGTCGTTTGCGCGGCGTGGTCGACGCACACCGGAATCGGTGTTCCGTGATAACGATGGGGGCTTGGGCGCGTGAATGCGCGCCCGCAGTATTGGGAGAAATATGAAATCAGGCGTTTCGCGCTATTTTGCCATTGGTGTGGGGAGCGTTTCGCTGCTCGCCGCGCTAATTATGGCGAGTGTCACACAGCACGTTTCTTGTTTAGTGTCGCCCTTCTCGCGAGGTCTAGTCGCTTCACGTGCTGCGTCTTCGCCGGCGGGCGCGCGCAATAGGCCGCCCGTACTGGCCAGTTATACAAAATTGCCTCTCCTGTTCGAACCAAATTATGGGCAGACGGATTCCCGCGTGCGCTTCGTGTCTCATGGCTCTGGGACCTCCATTTTTGTGCTCGCGGACGAATTGGTTTTCGCGGGGCAGGCGGCCACCCCAAAAATGGGGCCTTCCGGCGCAGGATCGAAGCCTTTGGCAGGCTCCGCCGCGGCCCGGCGAGAAATTCTGCGTGTGAAATTTTCCGGCGCTGACGCGAAGGCTGCCGCGCAGGGTCTTGGTCCGAGTTCAAGCCGCGTTAATTATTTCACGGGCTCCGATCCCAGCCGGTGGATTGCTAATGTTCCCACGTTTGAGAAAGTCCGAATCGCTGGCATTTATCCGGGCATCGATCTCGTCTGCTATGGCGGAACTTCACAGATCGAATTTGACGTTGTAGTCCATCCNNCCCGGCGCTGATCCCCGGAAAGTCCTGCTGGACTTTGGCGATCGCGTTCCTATGCTTCAGTCCGATGGCCGCCTGTTTTTCCGTGGCGCTGGCGGAGAATTTGCGCTGAACCCTCCGCGCGTCTATCAGGAATTGAACGGCGGGTCGGTGGGGAATAGCGTACGCCGGGAAATTGCGGCTTCATACGTCATTTCCGGGAGCCATCGCGCGTCATTGCGCATTGGGCAATACGATCACGATGTTGCTCTGGTGGTCGATCCCACGCTGACTTACGCGAGTTACCTTGGCGGCAGCAGCTTGGATCAAGGTCTGGGGCTGGCCGTCGGCGCATCGGGCAATGCCTATATCACCGGCTCGACCGCTTCGGTTAATTTTCCCCTGGCGAACCCATTGCAAGACACTCTTAATCTTGGAATGCAAAATGCCTTTGTGACCGAGGTGAGTAGCGACGGTTCGAAATTAATTTATTCGACATATTTGGGCGGTAACGATGTGGACCAGGGCTCGTCTATTGCGGTCGATCCGGGGGGCAATGCTTATGTCACCGGTTTCACAACCTCCACCACTTTTCCGACGGTAAACGCCATTCAACCGGCGCTCGCCGGTATCCAAAACGCATTCGTCAGCGAGCTGAATTCGGGCGGCTCGGCGCTGGTTTATTCCACCTATTTGGGTGGCAACTCGAAGGATCTGGGGACGGGCATCGCGGTGGATGCCTTCGGCGATGCGTATGTGGCCGGCATGACCGATTCCTCCAATTTCCCGGTGAAGAATGCCGTGCAGCCGGCCCTGGGGGGTCTGCAAAACGCATTCGTTACCAAGATTTCCGCCGACGGGACAGCACTGTCATTTTCCACATACTTGGGGGGGGGCGATAGCGACCAGGGAGCGGCGATTGCGGTGGATGCCAGTGGCAATGCCTATGTCACCGGAACAGCCACCTCCACGAATTTCCCGGTGGTCAATGCTTATCAGCCGGTATCGGGAGGCCAAAGCGACGCATTTATCACCAAATTCCCGGCGAGCGGATCGCCGCTTACATATTCCACATTTTTGGGCGGCGCCGATGCCGACCAGGGGTTTGGGATCGCGGTGGATTCCACCGGTAATGCTTATGTTACCGNNGAATCCAGTGCAGGGGACGCTGGCCAGCGCCTCCGACGCGTTTGTGACCGAACTCAATGCCACCGGTTCGGCATTGGTCTATTCGACGTACCTAGGCGGGAGCGGGGGCGATTTGGGGCAGGCCATCGCGGTGGATTCGTCGGGGAACACATATATCACTGGCCAGACCCGCTCGGTTGATTTTCCGCTGATTGCCGCCCTGCAGGGCGCATTGGGCGGAGTAGCCAATGGGTTCATTTCCGAGATTGCATCGAAAGGGGCGGGACTTACTCTTTCCACTTACTATGGCGGCAACGGATCCGATTCCGGCAACGGCATCGCCGTGGATTCCAGCGGAAACGTCACCATTGTGGGAAATACTACGTCCAATAACCTCCTTATTAACGGAGGGTTCCAAACGTTCAATGCCGGCGATGGCGACGCCTTTGTGGCCCGCCTCGCTCCAACGCCCGGCCCCAACGCAACGCTGGAGCCTATTGCCTTGGATTTTGGCACCTTGATGGTGGATCAGGTCAGCCAGCCCCTGACGGTTACCCTGACCAATACGGGCAATGCCGCGCTCTCTATTTCGGGCATTGCCATCAGCGGTACGGACTCCAGTGATTTCACGCAGACCAACAACTGCGGCAGCAGCGTGAATCCCGGCGCGAACTGCGCGGTTTCAGTCGTCTTTACGCCCACGGCGGGCGGATCGCTGGCCGCAAATCTGCAATTCACGGATAACGCTNNAACGCTCCGGGCTCTCCCCAGAACGTAGTGCTTTCCGGTGTAGGCACGGCGATGACTCCTCAAGTGGCGTTGGAACCTTCGGTCTTGAATTTTCAAAACGTGTCCGTTGGCGTCACCAGCCCCCCCATGTCCATCACCCTGGTAAATAATGGCACCGGCCCGTTGACCATTGATTCCATCACCATTACCGGAGGCAATCCCAAGGATTTCGCGCAGACGAATACTTGCGGAACAACCGTGGCCGCGGGCGCAAGTTGCGCCATCATGGTCACGTTTACACCGGGAGCGGCGGGGCCGCGTTCGGCGCTTCTTCAGGTCGCCGACAATGCTACCGATAGTCCCCAGATCGCCGAACTGGATGGCGGGGCCGCGTTCGCTCTGGGGGCAGCGCCGGCGATAGAACAGGTCGCGCCGGGGCAATCCACCTCGTACATCATTACCGCAACGCCCTCCAACATGTTCAACCAGGAAATAACGTTCAGTTGCGTTAAGCCGCCCGCTGGTATTACTTGCACATTTTTGCCGCCGACGCTCACTCTGGATGGTGTGGATCCCGCGACGACCACGCTTACAGTGGCAACCACCGCGTCTGTGCCAATGCGCTTGCCGTTTGGAATTCCGCCGGCGCCGTTTGTGGCGATGAGTCTTGTGTTGCTGGGGGGCTTGGTCTTTTTGCTTCGCCGCCGCCCCGTGTGGCTGGCCGCTACGGCCATGATTGTTATGATCGCGGTTGGTTCCGGCTGCAGCGGCAGCGGCGCCACGCCCGCCACTTCGGCCAATACCTATATGATCGGTGTACAGGGAGCCGCTGGCACCTTGACCGAGACGACTACTATTGTTTTGAGCGTTACCTAAGTTGGTTACTTGCTTTCCCGAAGTCAGGCTTGCGGAACGTTTGTGCGGTTTCCCACTTTGCCGGCGGAAGAATCCCGGTTTCTTCCGCCGGGCATCTAATCCATTACAATAGCAAATGCACGTTTGTTTCGCGTTGCAATAAAGGATTCCGATGGAAATCGCGATGGGCGCTGACCACGCCGGATTTGTTCTGAAACAGGACCTCGCCGAATTTCTTCGCGAGAGCGGTCATGCGGTGATGGATCTGGGCACTTTCAGCACCGCGCCGGTGGATTATCCCGACTATTCCGAGGCTGTGGGTCTGGCCGTTCGCGATGGGCGCGCCACGCGGGGCATATTGATTTGCGGCAGCGGCGTCGGAGCCACCGTGGCGGCCAACAAAATCCCCGGCATCCGCGCGTGCCTGTGCCACGACACATTTTCGGCGCATCAGGGTGTGGAAGATGACAATATGAATGTTCTCGTCCTTGGCGGCCGCGTAATTGGCGCATTTCTGGCCCGCGATCTGGCTACCGCTTATTTGGCTGCGGAATTTTCCGGCAAGGAGCGCCACCGCCGCCGGCTGGAAAAGATTCGAGTGATGGAGGAGAAGTATGGCAACCGAAAAGAATTTGGCGCCTAGCGCCGCGGAATCTCTGGGGACGGCGGCCGCCAATCCCCTGCGTGAGGCGGAAAATCTGGGGCAGGGAATCTGGCTGGATTACATTCGCCGCGATCTAATCACCAACGGCGATATGCAACGCCTGGTAGATGAAGACGGCCTGTCGGGGATGACCAGCAATCCCACGATTTTTGAAAAGGCCATGGGCACCGGCACGGACTATGATGAAGCCATCCGTCGCGCTCTCCAGGAAACTCCCGCGATTGAAACACCCAAACTATTCGAGAATCTTGCTTCGGAAGACATTCGCTCTGCCGCCGATATCCTGCGCCCCGTATACGACGAAACCCGTGGTCAAGATGGCTACATCAGCATGGAAGTCTCCCCTGGCCTGGCCTACGATACCGCGGGAACCATCGCCGAGGCCCGCCGTCTGTGGGACGAAGTGGATCGTCCCAACCTGATGATCAAAGTACCCGCCACGCCCGCTGGCATTCCCGCCATTGAAGAACTGCTGGCCAGCGGCATCAATGTAAACATCACTCTGATGTTTTCTCTCGCGCACTATGAAGCGGTCGCGCACGCCTATATCCGCGGTTTGACGCGCTGTAAGAATCCCGAGCGAATGGGATCGGTGGCGTCATTTTTCGTCAGCCGCGTGGATACCATGGTGGATAGCGCTCTCGAAAAAGTGGGCACCCCAGATGCGTTGGCCATTCGCGGCAAAGTCGGCATTGCTAATTGCCGAGCCGTTTATCAGCGCTTTCTGGAAATTTTTAAGGGCGATGAATTTGCCGCTTTGCGTCAGAGTGGCGCGCGGGTGCAACGAGTGTTGTGGGCCAGCACCAGCACCAAAAATCCCGCATATCGCGATACGCTTTACGTGGAAGAATTGCTCGGCCCCGATACCGTAAATACGATTCCGCCGGAGACGCTGGAGGCATTTCGCGAACATGGCGTCGTTCGCGGCAACA
>PKXT01000216.1 GCA_003133505.1 Acidobacteriota bacterium | reverse complement strand
AAAATTCGAGCGCCACAAAATTTTGCAGGGCCTGCTGCGCGCGTGCGAAAAGCGGCCCGTGTCCACGCCCAAGCTCGAAGCGCTGGTGGACGACGCGGAGCGCTTCGTCAGCGACGCCGCCAATCGCGAGCGCACCACCACCGAAATCGGCGAGTTGCTGATGTCGCGCCTGAAAAAACTCGATAAAGTCGCCTATGTTCGCTTTGCCTCGGTCTATCTGGATTTCAAGGACGTAAAGGAATTTATGGCCGAGCTAAAGGGATTATTGAAGGGTCGCGCGCATCGGTAAAGGCGGGAAGGGAATTCACCCGGCGGCAATGCAAGGGGCCGCGCGAGAACACGCACAGGGGGAAATGCCTGTGCTGCCCGGCGTCGCGAAAACCGGCGTCGCTCCCACGCTTGAAACAGGGGCTTCGCGTGGCTTCGGCTGCGCAACCTCGCCGCCCAACGTCGCCCTCCAAATTGGCTGCCGCCAATTTGTCTCCTTGGCTCCGCAATCGGCTCTTGACCTGTTTCCGCTGGTGCGTTATCTTCGCGCATCCAAATTTCGCGCACCAAAATCCTTTTCGGAGGCTCGATGGATTCGAAATCCGTACTTGATTATGCCGCCAAGCACGACGCCAAAATGCTGGACATCCGTTTTGTGGACGTTCCCGGCATCTGGCAGCACGTGAGTTTTCCCATCCACCAGCTCACTCACGACGTTTTTACCGATGGTTTCGGAATGGACGGCAGCTCCATCCGCGGATGGGCCGCCATCCACGAATCGGACATGCTGCTGATGCCCGACGCCAACACCTGCTTCATGGACCCATTCCGCGACGCCGCCACGCTGGTGATGATTGCCGACGTCATTGATCCGCTCACCCGCCAGCCCTATTCCCGCGATGCCCGCCACGTGGCCCGCCGCGCCGAAAAATATCTCGCCGCCAGCGGAGTGGCCGATCAGGCGTTCTTCGGCGCGGAAGCCGAGTTTTTTATTTTCGATAGCATCCGTTTCGATAACAAGGAAAATCACGCATACTACTTCATTGATTCCGACGAAGGACGCTGGAATTCCGGCCGCGACGAGCACAATCTGGGCTACCGTCCGCGTTTCAAGGAAGGGTATTTCCCCGTGCCGCCCACCGATCATTACATGGACTTGCGCGCGGATATGTCCATGCAGCTACAGGCCGCCGGCCTGCACGTCGAATGTCATCATCACGAAGTAGCGACCGCGGGCCAATCCGAAATTGACATCAAGTTCGAAACGCTGTTGCGCGCCGCCGACGCCATGATGATTTTCAAGTACATTGTGCGCAACGTCGCCAATCAGTACGGCAAGACGGTCACGTTCATGCCCAAGCCGGTGTACGGCGACAATGGCAACGGCATGCATGCGCACCAGTCGCTGTGGAAGGGCGGGAATCCACTCTTCGGCGGCGATGGCTATGCGGGGCTGAGCCAAATGGCCCTGTGGTATATCGGCGGACTGCTGAAACACGCCGCGGCTATCGTTGCTTTTGCCGCGCCGACCACCAATTCGTATAAGCGGCTGGTGCCGGGATTCGAAGCGCCGGTGAATCTGGCCTATTCGCGGCGCAATCGTTCGGCGGCAATTCGCATTCCGATGTATTCGAATAGTCCCAAGTCCAAGCGCGCGGAGTTTCGTCCGCCGGACGCCTCCTGCAATCCGTATCTCGCTTACCCCGCTATGCTGATGGCCGGTCTCGACGGTATCGAAAATCAGATTGATCCCGGCCCGGCGCTGGATAAGGACCTCTTCGAAATGTCACCCGAGGAGTTGAAACACGTTCCCTCATTGCCCGGCTCGCTTGAGGAAGCGCTGCACGCGCTCGAAGGCGATCACCAGTTCCTGCTCAAGGGCGGAGTCTTCACCCAGGAGTTCATCAACCTGTGGATTAACTACAAAATGAAAAACGAGGTGAACGTCCTCCGGATGAGGCCCCACCCATACGAGTTCCACTTGTATTACGACATTTAGAATTTTCTGGAGTACGNNCTCTCTGGGAACGCCAATCTCCTGATTGGCGGGTTGCGCGACGTTGAACGATGGGTGCGCCGCGCTTCTCTGCAATGTCGCTCCTTGCGGGCGGCATCTGTCTTTTAGTTTTGTCGGATGATCGTGTAGCGCCGGGCTTCAGATCCGGCATCTTTCATTTCGATTGTAGCGGCCGCCTTTAAGCGCGCGACCTCGCGTTTTGGAGAGCGGGTACAGTCGCCCCCGAGTCATCCTTAACGAAGTTAGGGATCTACTTTCTGTTTTAATTTGTAGTTTTGGAGTGCGGCAGCTTGCCGCCGCGCATGTCATCCCTGGGAACGCTAATCTCCCGATTGGCGGCTGGCCCCCGGTGCGCGGGTTGCGATGTCGTCCTAAACGCAGTTAAGGTTTATCAGCGATATAATTCCCGAAAGCAGCTTACGTTTTAACATCGAAAGGAGAATGATCATGCCAAAGTTTCTAATCGAACGCGAAATTCTCGGAGCGGGCAAGTTGAGCGCCGCGGAACTGCAAGGCATTTCACAGAAGTCATGCAGCGTCCTGCGCTCGCTGCCCCAGGTCCAGTGGGTGGAAAGCTACGTCACCGACGACAAAATTTATTGCGTCTATATCGCGCCCGATGAAGCGGCCCTTCGCGAACACGCCCGCCAGGGCGGCTTNNAAATGTAATAGCCTGACACGCTATATCCGGATTTTTTCACTGTTATTTCACTGTTCTCAGTGAGGGGATCAGCACTATTTCTTCGCTCCACCGGGCCAAGTTGAGGCGAAAAAAATGCTTGCTGGAGAAATTTCTACATAGGCAAAGTTGGGAAGCGTAATACGACGGGGCACACTTGCGGCGCGGGAGCAATTTCCCGCACTCCATAGCCCACCAATTTCATCCTCAGTTGCTAATCGCTACAAAACGCTGGGCTCGTAATAATCATTGCGACGGCTACTATCGCGTGATAGGCTCGCTGGCAAGCTGGCATCCACTACTGTTGCGCAGCTAGTTTCGTCGCACTCGCGCGTTGCTCGCCGTTCGGAGGTTCTCCACGAAACGTATCGCAATAATCCTGTCGGCAACGGCGATGTCCGCTGGAGTGGCGCTTTGCGTGCCCGCGATGCGGCTGCCATCGCTGACGCCGCTAGCCCGCGCACCTCGGATGGCCACAACGCGATTGACACTTTCTGCCGTAAGCGCGCCGCTGCAAAGTACGCTGACTTCGTCTCCTGGTTTCGCGTCTCCGGCATTAGCGCAAATGCTAAATTCGATCGGCACCGCAAAGCAGCAGTCGGCCGGTCCAAACGCCGCACATCTGTTTCGTGACGCAGTCCCATATGGCGCGGGCGCCGATCCGCAATCGGTGGCGGTGGGGGATTTGAATGGCGACGGCCATCCCGACGTCGTGACAGCGAACTTCATTGGTAATACCGTAAGCGTGTTGCTGAATAACGGCGACGGAACGTTCGCGGACCACGTGGATTATGCCACGGCGGCGGGACCGGATGCCTTGGCAGTCGGAAGTCTGCACGAAACAGGGGTCCTCGACATCGTGACCGCGAACAGCGGAAACAACACCGTCAGCGTTCTGTTGGCCGACGGAAATGGGACATATTCCACCCATGTGGATTACCCAACGGCGGTTCACCCGCGCGCGGTGGTGATCGCCGATTTTAATGGCGATGGCATATTGGATTTAGCTACGGCGAATGAAGGAAGCAGCGGGCGCGGCGCGACAGTAAGCGTGTTGCTCGGCAAGGGCGACGGCACATTTCAAAAGCACGTTGACTATGCCACCGGGAAATTCCCCGACTCACTGGCGGCCGGCGATTTCAACAAGGATGGAATCGAAGATTTGGTGACGGGGAATACTACGGCCAGCGTCAGCGTCCTGATTGGTAAGGGCGATGGGACCTTCCAATCGCACGTGGACTATACGACGGGAATCTATCCCACCGGCGTGGTGGTGGACGATTTCAACAGCGACGGGAATCTGGATGTGGGCACCGCGAACGACAGCGCCAATACCGTAAGTATTCTCCTTGGAAACGGCGACGGCACCTTCGGTACACATACGGATTACAATGCGGGATTCGGCCCCTATGCAATTGCTGTGGGCGATTTCAATGGAGACGGCAAAGCCGACATCC
>PKXT01000180.1 GCA_003133505.1 Acidobacteriota bacterium | reverse complement strand
CATCCCTGAGCCGCGGAATTGTTCTGCGGATGGCCGGGCGCGGGCGGACCGCACAGAAAGGCGCGAAGCGAGGTTTGCGGATAGTTGTACATCGCGTTGGAAGACGTCACGCTCATGTTCTGCCAGTCCATATTCTGCGCGCTGGTTGTGGGCATGCCGTCCATCTGCCAGTTATTGCAATTTGATCCCGGTATCGTATAGGCGGCCACGCTTTCCGCCGGACTGTTTCCCACGGGTTTGTTCAAGAACTGCGGGAAGTCGGTCCAGGATTGCTGGGTGTCACATCCCACGCCTCCCGCACAAAGCGCGACGCTTGGCACAATATTGGGATATTGGCAGCCCTGCTGAACGTCGGAATACACTGGCCCATCGGTCAGGAGGACATTATCCAGGTAAGAGGACGAGCCGTACATGGCCAACTNNCCGTGGCGGGGCGGCAGGCGGCAAAGGCGATGGGTTCGAGCGCGGGAGCGCCGGTGTAGGTGCTCTGCCACCCATCCTCCCATGCGATCTGGACGACTTGATAACCAGCGGTGAGGTATTTCTGGGCGTAGGAGACCGGATTTGGCACAGTAAGATAGGCAGTTCCGTAGCCGCCGGCGTGAAGAAAGATGGTGCCTAGCGGTGTGGCCGGCGTCGAAATCGCAAGGGTGGCCACAAGGGGGGTAAGGCCGGGATCTATGTTTGTGCAATCCACCGTCACGCCGATGCATTTTGCGCCCTTGAGGGGATGGCTGCTATTTACCACACAGGGGACGGTACCGAGAGGGGTAATGGCACCCAGCGGAAGGGGGTCGCTTTGCGCGGTAGCAAAAGCGGCGCAGAGGAGAACAGCGAACGCCGGGATTAGCAATAAAGCCGCGATCCGAGTCATTCGATTTGCAACATTTGGAGAACGCCAAAAACAACGCATGATTTGCGTGATGGAACTGAAATTCAATTATCCGCGCCAGACCAATCAAGAACATACACCCGCGAGCGAGCGAATTCAATCGCCAGGTGCAAGGTCTCGCGCGGGCGATTATGCGTACGGCGGGAAACGGAAACGGTAGTATTTATCTTGACAGAGTCGCGATTGAGCGATAGCGTTAGGTCAGTTTGTGGATACGTTCAGCGCTTCAGGCAAATAGAAACCTCATCGCACAAGGAAACCAAGGAAAACATTGATGACGCAAATATTGAGCAGTTGCAGTGGCACAAAGAAATTCGCCATCTTAGCGGCTCTGCTGGGCATGGCGGGATCGCTGGCATTTGTATTGCCCGCGCAGGCGCAAAATCCCATCGTGCAGATCAGCGTGGACAAGTTCCAAAATACTGACAGCGACCACAAGACCGAGGTCGAGCCTGATATTTTCTCGTGGGGCTCGACGATTGTGACCACCTTTCACGTGGGCCGCAGGCCTGGCAGCATCGGATGGGGCAGCGCTGATATTGGTTATGCCACATCCACCAACGGCGGATCCACCTGGCAGTATGGTTATCTCCCGGATATGACCGTGAACTATATGGGAGGAACGTTTGGCGCTACCGCCGATCCATCTGTAGCCTATGACGCCAAACACAGCGTGTGGCTGATTTCCTCTCTGCCTCTGGTTGGGCTCAACAGCAACGCGGGAAAGATCGGCGACGTTGGCGTAAGCCGCTCACGAGATGGTATTCACTGGGGCAAACTGATTTTGATAGACTCGACGGCCCTCGATGATAAGAATTGGACCGTTTGCGATAACACCGCAACGAGCCCCTACTACGGAAACTGCTATACGGAGTGGGATCAGGCCTACGGCAGCGGTGACGTCCTGATGTCGGTATCGAGCGACGGCGGCGAGACGTGGGGGCCAGGTCAGCCCTCTTCCGATCATGCCGGCGGACTGGGCGGCGAGCCAGTTGTGCAGCCCAATGGCACGGTGATCGTGCCGTTCGAAGGTGGCGGAATTGATTCGTTCAGCTCAACCGATGGCGGCCAGACGTGGGGCAGGAGCGTCGTGATCGCGAGTATTGACGACCACTACGACGGCGACATTCGCAACCCGAATTTGCCGACTGCGGGGATTGACGGAGCGGGGAACGTCTTTGTGGCCTGGTCGGATTGCCGCTTCCGCACAAGCTGCGCGGAGAACGATATTGTTTATAGCAGTTCGGCGGACGGTCAACACTGGGGAGCAGTTACACGTGTGCCGATTGATGCAACCACCAGCACGGTGGATCACTTCCTGCCCGGAATCGGGATTGATCCCAACACCTCGGGGGCATCCGCCCACCTAACGGTGGTCTATTACTATTTCCCTGTCGCATCGTGTACCAGCGCGTGCCAATTGGACGTCGGTTTTTCCACTTCCATAGATGGCGGTGCCACGTGGACCTCTGGTGTTCAACTGGCTGGTCCGATGCAGTTAAGCTGGCTGCCCGTTTCCGACAATGGCCCGATGGTGGCTGATTACATCGGCGTCACTTATAACAACGGCAATCCGTTCGGGGTGTTCGCGGTGGCTAAAGCGCCCAACGGCAGCCTGCTCAACGAAGCAATGTATACGACCAGGAATCCTCTCACTGCGGCGCAGGATGCGATGTATTACAGTTCCAGAGATGATCAACCTGTGCTGGGAGCCAAGTCGGATCACGTAATGAAGTTCTATTACGATGATGAAAGCCAAATTCCCATACCGACGCAAAAGCTGGTTACGCCACAACCGAAGTAAACAGCAATCAAAAACGCAGTTTCGACTGTTGCAGTTCGCCGCCGGCNNTTTTGCTTTGGTCCCGGCGGGTTAAGTGATACGCTGCCCGCGTTGCAAGAGGGATCGTGAATTTGATGTCCACTATTAATAGGCGCCACACGAGTGGCAACAGGAGGAAAGTTTTGAGGCCAAAATTATCACCGGCAATTCGAGCATTTGCAATGATTGGCGTGGTGTTCGCATGCGCGGTTGTCCTGCAGGTTTCGTTTGGAGCCACGCGCTTTGCGCAGGGGCCCTGCCCCGCTGGACCCCAATCTGTAGGAATCTCGGTGTCCATGTGAGAGAATTGCGGGCGTGGAAAGGCGCCATGGTATAGGGCGAGTATCGAGGAGCACATCCCGTACCGCAAATATTTTTTTCTTTGGGCTACGCGAGGAAAGTGGTACGCTCCGCGCTACAAGGGGTTCATCGGCGCGTTGCCGAACCCTCAGAAACGCCACAAAAGTGGCAACTGGAGGAAGGTATGAGGCAAAGAGTGTCACGTACAATTCGAGTATCGGTAATAACCGGTTTAATGATCGTGGGAGCGGTGGCGTTGCAGGTTTCCTGTAGCCACGGAGGCCGAGCGCTGACCACCTGCGGGATTACTCCCGGGAGTCGCAGCGCGACCATCGCGGTGAATAACAATACTTTGGTGATGGACCCGGATACGGTGAGGGCGTGTCCCGGAGACTCCATTAGCTGGTCCAGGGCGAATGGCACGGATACGAATACTTACACCATACAATTCAACAGTTCCACAGCCGATGCCTGTGGTTGGAGTGGTGGTTCTCAAACCATCCCAGTGTCCTGCACGGTTCCATCGTCCTCGAGCCCGACCAGCGGCAACGGCGACAAATACACCGCGACATGCACCAACGGATGTACCGGTGTGGCTCCCCTCGATCCCCACGTCATTATCATGTAACGGCACTCGCGATCTAAATGAAGGGCGGCGCCCCCCCCCCTCTTTTTTCATATGGACGATGTTGCGACGCATTTCAGGATAGGTCCGAGCTGTGGCGTTAATTGTGGATTAGGTCAGGAGTGCTTGCCGCGAACGGGCGGTGATGTGTGTGTTTTTGTAACGAGCGGAAATGGTGCCGGGGGGCAGAATCGAACTGCCGACGCCGGCCTTTTCAGGGCCGCGCTCTACCAGTGAGCTACCCCGGCACCGCACAACGTTTTCGATTGTAAGGGTGCACGCTCGGCGAGTCAATTTTTGCGCGAGTCATGCCGTACGGAAATCAAATCGCGTTGCATTCTGCCCGGCTAGTGATCGGCGATTTTGGCGAGGGCTTCGCGTGTACGTGTCATGGTGAATTCCAACGACTCCTGCGGAATGCTGGAGACGAACGGTCCCACCAGCCAGCCAAGGCCGGTGGGAATGTCGCGGGTAAGAGAAATGGCTTCGAGCTGAGTATAAACGTCGCCGTCACGCTGTAAAAACCGCCAGTAGGAATAGAGCCTCCATAGATAGCCGCCATCGTCTCCGGGCTGCTTTTCAAACTCGTCCGGCTTTCCGGCGTTGGCAATCTCGGCGATCCGCGTGCTCCGGGAATAGGCGGTGGCGGAATCAGGGCTCAGAAAAACGTATTTTACATTGTAATTGGCGTCCAGTGTCACGGTGATAATCTTCGTTTCCCGCAGCAGCTGCGAAATCTCAAAGTCATTTNNCCCAGTGATGAATCATGCCGTCGGGCACGGGGATGGACTGGCCGTTATTGAGAGTTTGCAGACGTTCGACGAGCATCTCGCCCTTTTCTAGCCGGACGAGGGCGCCATCGCGTTGCATGGGCGCCAATCCATCAACACGCAAAAACGTCCCGGAGGGCGATTTGCCCGTTGTTGCCGTCGGCATGTTTTTTTCGCTGAGCATAACGTAGCGATCAAACGCGGCCACGGTCTGTGGTTTCAATTGTTCTGCCACAACTTGTCTGGAGGTCGCGAATAGTGCGGTCACGACGAGCACTGAGAGGAGCGGATGCCACATTCTGGCAATATGGAAAGTCACGATCAAGCAATTCTCTCCTCTCTATAAAGCTGCACGGTGTGGCGGACGGCGGAATCCACCAGCATGAACGCCATACAGGCGATGGCAACCGTGCCGCCGAGATCGAAAAGTAGAAATTGCCTGCCGAAGAGTTTCACATTCGGGTTTCGCAGGAGCGCGAGATTGCCAACCGCCAGCAGCAGCCGAATTTCCGTTGGGCCAAACTTCCAAAAGAGATCTGAAATCTGGCCATGGTATAGGTACCCAGATAGGACTCAATCGAAAGCATCAGGAAACCGACAGCATTCCGAAGGCGATAACTGGATGAACGTATCGAGAAAGAGCCAGGCCACCCATAAGGAAGAAGCTGCCAAACGTGTCGCAAATGTGGTCTACATAAAAGCCGTAACGTGGGCGCTGCTGATGCCGAAAGCGAGCGAGGGTGCCGTCTAGGCTGTCCCCTAGCAGTTGATGGCCAAGCAAACGATTCCGGCCAGCAACGCATAGCGGTAACGCCGCGCCAAGGCGTAGCATACTCCGGTCATGCACTGGGCCACGAATCCCAGCAGCGTGAGATGGTCGGAGTTGATCCAGCGAGGTGTGCGTTGGGCGAGCCAGCGCAACGTCCGTGTTTCGGCCGCCGCGACGATGCTTTCCTGGATTCTCACCGCCGGCACAAAAGCCGGCTCAGGTGGCTTTGCCGGGTTGCGCTCCTGGTCGGGCATGTGGATTTCTCCTCGGCGCGAATTCTCACACAAAGGCCACAAAGCGGCAATCCACGGCAATGAAGGAAGCCAAAACCAGCCTCATTAAAATTTGCGAGGTGGGATTATTGCTTTTCCAGCAGGCATACGCCGGACCACGGTCGATTGCCCTGCGCGCCTTTGGATTCGGGAAAGAGCGCGGCGAAGCGTCCCCACCAGGGAGCGCGGCGCAGCCTCACGGCCGTTTCAAGTATGCCTCGAACATCCGCTACTTGCCATCCGAACGGAGTGAAAAACTCCGGCCCTTCCGGCGGTCCGAATTGCAACTTTGCGCCGCCTTCGCTTAGTTTTGGCCCCAGGTGTTTCTGGAGCATGCGCAGCAATCCTGGCGAGGCGATATCAAGCAGCCAACGTTGGAACGTGGGCGGTGCGGCCAGGTCTCGTGCAAACGCCCTAACATCTTCCGCTGTGAAATAAATAATCAGGCCTTCCGTAATCACCAGTGCATTGGACGGTTTTTCCGCCAGCCGCGCAAAGAGAGCTCGCCGCGCGTTCACGTCGGCTAAGTCCAGGCGTACGCGCTCCAGGGCGCAAACCGGATTTTCGCCGGCGAGAATTTCCTCTTTGTAATCGAGGATGCCGGGAAGGTCCACTTCCACCCAATGCAGCGACGCGGGTAGCGCCATGCGGTAGGGCCGGGAGTCGAGACCTGCCGCGAGGTTGACGACCATGTCCACCCCCGCGCACACCTGCTCGTTGATGATTTGGTCGAAAAGGTGCGTGCGCGTGATCCATGCCCATGTGTTCTGGTCACTAGATGGCATGGCGCTGGCAATTTGATCACCGCGCGTCCCGGCCAGCCGCTGCGCAAAGGGATCGAGAAAGAGCGGATTGGGCCCCTCGGTTTCGCGCGCGCGGTAGATTGCGGCCCACATGGCCGTGTCGGAAATATTCCTAATCTTGGTTTGGTCTGTCTTGCTCATAGAGGTCAGACTTTCACGCTCAGGCAGTATTTTGCTTTGAATCGAGTGTAAGGTCCTTGGCCATTAGAACTTCGTCGTAGTAACGGCCATCTTGTTTCAGCGCATGCCTCTCGATCCCGAATTCCACAAACCCGAGACGGGAGTATAGCCGCCGCGCCTGCTCATTGTCACTCACCACGGAAAGTTGAACGACCTCCACGCGCTGTCGCGCAAAATCAATTATGGCCTCGCCCCAGCCGCTGTCCGGTGCCGGAATTTCTCGCATCGGGCCGAACATACATCCTCCAGAGCATTCCCTTGTGCGACTTTTTTCGCTCTTGTTGCGCGAAAAATCCAGCGACACCCACCAGCGTCGAGTCACTGAACGCGCCGTACACGTCGGACTTGGCGAGTCCATCCGAAAACCATGTTAGTGGGCGAATATTTTCCGCCTCGAAAGTACTGCCGAATGCCTCGGATTGAGCTGAAGCGCCTCGAGCCGAATTTCTCTATACAACTCGGCGTCAGCCAGGGTTAAGTGGCGAATTAGCACGAGGGCGCCGTTCACCGGGTGTCAGGCGATAGGTTTACTCCTGCTCGTATGCTCGCTGCAGCCCGGCAATATCTATCTTGNNGCAGCATGGCCTTCATCGCTCGTCCTGCTTTCCGCGGATCATTGTCGCTTAGCAACTTGGGCAAAATCGTTGGCACGATTTGCCAGGAAAGGCCGAATTTGTCTTTCAGCCAGCCGCATCGGCCGGGTTCGCCGCCTCCGGCGGTGAGCTTTTTCCAGAGCTCATCCACTTCCTCCTGCTTCTCGCAATTCACCAGGAACGAAACGGCCTCCGTGAATTTGAATAGGGGTCCGCCATTCAGGACCATGAAGGTTTGCCCAGCAATCTCAAGC
>PKXT01000031.1 GCA_003133505.1 Acidobacteriota bacterium | reverse complement strand
CCGTAGAAGTTCCCATCGGTACCCTTGATAAGTGCCGCTTCAGGTGCAGAGCCGTCGCTGCCGTCGAAGTTGTGCAACGTCGTCAGGGTACCACTTGGGGTGATTTTGAAGATCGTACCATCACTGTTAGCCCCGCCTTGGTATGTTGTTCCGTAGAAGGTCCCACCCGCGGCCTGGACAAGCCCCGCGTAGAGGTTGGCGCCGTCCGTGCCGTTGAAGCTGTGCAGCGTCGTTAGGGTACCGCTCGAGGTGATTCTGAAGACCGTGCCATCGCCGCTGGCCCCGCCCCCCTTGGTTGTCCCATAGAAAGCCCCATTGGTGGCCTGTACCAGCCCCGAGCTGAGCAGGTAGCCGTCAGTGCCGTCGAAGCTGTGCAATGTCGTTAGCGTACCACTTGGGGTGATTTTGAAGACCGTGCCATCGCCGTTGGCCCCGCCCTCAAACGTTGTCCCGTAGAAGTTCCTATCGGTGCCTTCGATCACTCCCGCTTCAGGTGCGTATCCTTCCGTCGTATCGAAGCTGTGCAGCGTCGTCAGCGCACCATTGGGGGTGATTTTGAACATCGTGCCCACGAGGTGAGCCCCGCCATTGACCGTTGTCCCATAGAGGCCGCCGTTGGTGGTTTGAATCAGCTGACTCGATGGGTAGGCACCGTCCGTGTCGTCGAAACTGTGCAGGGTGGTGAACGTCTGTGCAGGCAAGGCGACTACCGCCGTGGTCTGCGCATGCAAGGCACCCGCCATGGTCGCCCCCAGGAAAAAGACTCCGCAGGACCTCATCCACCAGTTGCGTTTGCTCATGTCTTCTCCTCGCCGCCTTCGCGGCTTTTGGCTGTCCTTGTGAATGCTCCCAGAGCCTACTCGCCCTGCTGGCCCTTGTCCATTGCAATAACTATTTATTCGCCAATACGGGTTCAGTTCGCCATAGATGGGTCAAGCGGCGGCGCGGGAAAATCCATGCTGTGATCAAGCCGCTCTCAGCACGCCCGCGAGACTCCCAACGCCGACGCAACGCTTCGGGCCGGGCACGGCGCGCCACCGCACCGCTTTCGTCGCTACGCTATCGCGCTGGGGCAGTCGGTTTAGAACGGCCGCGGAGGCCACGCATTCAGCTGGTTACCCCCCTTGATGCTGGGGTCGGCAAAGGGCGACCCGGCCGCCTCCTGGGTGCATCCCACAGCATCCACATTCAGCAAAGCAACCGCCGACGGGGGTGGACTCCCATACTCGGCCACATACACGCGCGTCCCGTTACCCGTGGTGACCGACGTCTGGATGCCGTTAGGCTCAATGAAGCCGCCATTGGGAGAAATCAAGATTGTGGGATTGGTAAATCCAAGAGTACATGCGGGTAAGACCCCAGCCAGACCCGTAATGAAAGGCTCGGTAAAATCAACTGTAGTGAACCCCTGGGGTGCATTGGGGCCGTTGTTGGTTACGTAGATGACCGTTTCATCGGGGCTGATCCACACGTTTGTCGAATCTATGAAACCACCCAGGCCAATGCCGCTGGCAGTAATACCCCCGCCGTAGTCTGTCGTCCCCGGGGAGGGGCAAATGATGGGCAGCTTGACGACTTCCAGTTCCGTCAAACCGTGAGGAGTATTTAGCCCTGTCACGTCCCCGAAGATCGCATACCTACTATCCTTGGTGATATCCACGCCGGACGGCATCCCGCCATTGCCATCGGTAAACCCGGCGGAATTGATCTCGCAGCCCGGTGTGATCGTGGTCCCAGCGGTCGCAAAGTACTGGATCGAGCCGTCACGGTAGGCCACCACGAGAGACCGGTAATCGTGAGACTCAGCCATCCCATCAATAAACCCTCCGTTGAGGGGAACAACCGCCAACGGAACGCCAACTGGTGTCAAACTGCAGTTTGAGCGGATGGTCCATGCCTGAAGGGTATTGGTGGTGGTATAGCCGGCATCTAGCGTCCCTTTGCCCGTGGCCAGCCCAATTCCAAACGTGGTGCCTTTGTTCCCAACGGGAGGGGCATACCTGCCCACAAACGTCAGCACCCCGCTGCCTGTGGTGACCTTGAACGCCGCAATGTCGCCTCGGGGACGGGCGGGCGGGGTAGTGCTGCGCAAGGGTTCGGAAATGAACAGACAGGGAATGGGTCCCAGGGTGTATAGGGCCTGGTCCCTCGAGGCGTCAGTACCGGAGACGCTGGTACCTCCGGTGGGCCAGCCTAATGCTGGTTCGGTGGGAATGGGAAACAGACCGGTGATGGGTATGTTCTCGAACCCCCAGGCGGTGTTGGTGTTGAGGGCCTGCTGGTTATCGTTTACATATACCCATTGCGCGCGCAGAGTGGGCGGAAACAGCGCGAGGGTGATAGCGAATAGAGACGCGAGAGAGCACAGCTTTAGGAAATTTTTCATGGAATTCTCCTTTTTGTCCTCGGGCCGCGGCGCATCCCCTGGGAGGAGAACCAGCGAGCGGGGTGCCTATTGTTTCACTTGCTCCTTGCCTTCATGCAAATGGACAATTGCATCCGAAGCAGTAAGAACAAGCTGGCTGCAGGATCGGACAACGCCCCTGTCACTCGATCCTATAATGTGGGCCCCAATTGCGGGTCCCAAGCCGGTCAATACCCACGGCAGCGGATAGCCCGCACGCTACTATTACATCGTCCCGTTGTCCATCGAAATCGCATCGCGTGTCGTTAGCACATGATATGTCCGGATGAATTAACAAATGAAATGTCCCCTTTTCGGGCGGCAGGGATGAGGGACCATGGCAGGCATGGAACTCTTCTATCCGCTGTCCGCCGTGGAGCGGGCGATGAAAGTACAGGAAGTATTTTTGCAAGCCATGGCCAAGAAAATCACCTGGTGGCAAGCAGCCGAGATTCTGGGGATCAGTGCCCGGCATATGCGGCGCTGGCGGGAACGCTACCAGCAGTTTGGATTCGGAGGGCTGCTGGACCGGCGACGCGGCCGGCCCAGTCCCAAGCGCATGGCCGTGGCCACCGTGGAGGAGATGTTGCGACTGTACCGGGAAGTGTATTTGAAATCAACAAGATAACCGAACGTGTTTACTCTTCATCTCCTGAAAAGAAGGGTCATGTTCTCTGGAGCGGACAGTGCAACTGCAGTAATTTGTAGGCGCGGGGGGGGGGCTATTAGCGAACCTAGAAAAAGATCGCGGCCCTTAAGCCCCCGTGCGCGAAATCTGGCCAACGGCGTGTCCATGAGTCAGAGCACATCCCTGCGGCTAGGTCCGATGGGGCCTCGCGGCGGGCCGCCGAACTGGTGACTGCACTGCTGGCATCTCCACTCCGCGCGAAATCTGCTGACGGCCTTGGATTGGCACTGTGGACAGCACTCAGGTTTCGGAATCGCTGGCGCCCTCGCCAGCGCT
>PKXT01000132.1 GCA_003133505.1 Acidobacteriota bacterium | reverse complement strand
TATCCATGGTAGCCGTCCCGGCAACAACGAAATGAAGGCTCGGCAAGCCGAGGAGATCCACGATGGGTGAATTTAGTCCAATCCACTGGCTGATATTAATTGCGGTTATCGTGCTTTTGTTCGGTGGCCGGCGCATTCCCGAAGTCATGCGCGGAATGGGCGAAGGAATACGCAATTTTAAGGATGGGATGCGCGGCGATNNTGCCGCCGGTTTCCACCGCTCCGCCCCCAACCGTTCACGAGAATAAATAGGCAGACACAGTACTTGCAGCGCGGCATAGCCGCCTCCGTTCAGGTCGTTGATGTCTCTTATTTCAGGCTCTTGTCCTTGTTTATTGCAGTCGGCCCATTTCCCGCAACATCTTCTGAAAGCGCGAAAGCGGCAATCCAACGACGTTCCAGTAATCTCCCTCGATTCTCGCAATGAATCGGCGGCAATATCCCTGAATGGCATATGCACCGGCTTTTCCGAATGGTTCTTCCGTGGCAACGTAGTCGTTGACGTCTTTCTCGGTCAGAGGCGCAAAAAATACTCTCGTTTCTTCGACAGCAGTTAGCATTTTCCGATCCGGCAAGCGTAACAATGCAATCCCTGTCAGCACTCGATGGCCGCGCCCGCTTAGGTCGCGCAACATTGCCGCCGCCTCGTGGGCATCGCGCGGCTTTCCCATCACTAATTCGTTCGCTACGACAATCGTATCGCCACCCAAAACTAATGCCCCGCCGTCGACTTGCTGCGCTGCGGCCGCAGCCTTCTCGCGCGCCAACCGCACAACAAACGCAGCGGGCTCTTCGCCAAATTGGCGTGATTCGTCAATGTCCGTGGGATACACTTCGAAGGAAAATCCAGCGTTCCGCAGAATTTCCGCCCGTCGCGGTGATGCTGAGGCCAGAATAAATCTCATCAAATTAGGCGGCCTTAATTTGAGTTCCTAAAAAACAGCAAACTCCTGAAATTCGCCAAATACGCGCCGCATTGCATCTGAAATCTCGCCCACGGTCGCATATGCTTCCACCGCATTCAAAATTGCGGGCATAAGGTTTTCCGTGGACGCTGCCCGCCGCTCGACTTCCGCTAGCGATGCTTTCGTCTTTTGCGAATCCCGACGTTTTCGCAATGCCACCAGCCTCGCAACCTGGGACCGCTCAATTTCCGCGTGGATGGTCAGCGTTGGAATTGGCTTTTCCGGCCCCCCCGCAAAGCGGTTAACGCCCACTACTACCTGCTCGCCCGTTTCCACCGACTGCTGATATTCGTATGCGGCTTGTTGAATCTCCGCCTGCGGATATCCTTCCTCAATTGCCCGCAACATCCCGCCCAGGGCGTCAATTCGCTTGATATAATCCTCGGCACCCGCTTCTATCTGGTTGGTTAATTTCTCAATCGCGAACGAGCCGCCGACGGGATCAATGGTATTCGCCACACCGCTTTCGTGCGCGATGATCTGCTGCGTTCGCAATGCAAGCAACGCCGCGTCTTCTGTTGGCAGAGCAAGAGCTTCATCCAGACCGTTGGCATGGAGCGACTGGCATCCTCCCAACACCGCGGCCAATGCCTGCAGAGCCACGCGAACAATATTGTTTTCCGGCTGTTGTGCGGTCAATGCGGATCCCGCTGTTTGGGCGTGAAATCGCAGCATCAACGAACGCGCATCCTTCGCGCCAAAACGTTCGCGCATGACCCGCGCCCACAGCCGGCGCGCAGCCCGGAATTTGGCGATTTGCTCCAGAAAATTATTGTGCGCATTGAAAAAAAACGACAGCCTCGGAGCGAATTCATCCACCGCCAATCCCGCATCCAGAGCCGCTTGTACATAAGCGATCCCGTTTGCAAGGGTGAACGCTACTTCCTGCACTTCCGTGGACCCTGCTTCCCGTATGTGGTATCCAGAAATCGAAACGGTGTTCCAGTTGGGCAGCTCCGCCTGGCACCACGCGAAAATATCCGTCACTACGCGCATGGCGGGGCGTAGCGGGTAGATATATGTGCCCCGCGCGATGTATTCCTTCAGCACATCATTTTGCACCGTGCCTGCCAGGCGTTTCAGATCGGCACCCTGCTTGCGGGCCACCGCGACATAAAGCGCCAGCAGGATGCTCGCCGTCGCGTTAATTGTCATCGAAGTGGAAACGCGCCCCAGCGGAATGCCCCCAAAAAGAGTGTCCATGTCTTCCAGTGAATCAATGGCCACCCCGACCTTGCCAACTTCGCCCGCCGCAAGGGGATGATCCGAATCAAGGCCAATTTGCGTAGGCAAATCGAATGCCACAGAAAGTCCGGTCTGGCCATGCTCCAGCAAATACCGGTAACGTTGGTTGGATTCCGCCGCCGTGCCGAATCCCGCGTATTGGCGCATGGTCCACAGCCGCCCGCGATACATCGTGGGATAAACCCCGCGTGTATAGGGATCCTCGCCCGGGAAGCCCAACTCGCGCTCGGTATCCCACGAGCCCAAGTCTGAAGCAGTTACCTGGGTGGGCAGGGGAATCGTCGCGGGTACCGTTGGAACGTCCTGCAAGGATTCTGCGAGGCCGCCGGATGCAACTTGAGAATTGGAATTTAGGATGCCGGATTTCAGCTCGCTGGGAGATCGCGCCATTTCAAGGAACCTATACCCTACCGCACGCGGCGCGAGCTGCGGAACGCCATCATCGAAAAAAACGCCATCATGGCCCCGAAGCAGATGGGGAGAGCCAGCAGCCACGGATTCTGTCGAGTGTGATAGCCCTTCCATGCTGCCATCGCTCCATATATGGCAAACATCGCGAAGGCCGCGCCCGTCGCTTCATGAAAAAATTGCCGGGTCACCCGCCATAGCGTGCGCAGGAAAATCCGCGACGCGTTTATGAAATGCCGGATCATCAGCGCAGCCTCATTGCGTTCTAGTATAATCGCGCCTAACTGACGGTCCAAGCAGTCTGCTCCCCAAATGGTTTATCTGCGAGTTCCGCTATATGCACGGGTCCATCATGAAACTTGGTATTGCCTTTTCACGCCTCGTCTCGCGCGAACCGCTTGTAACCAGCGCTGGTAGCCTCTACAATTTTGAAAGGCAAATTTCGCGGAGGTCCCCTTGGAACTTGATGAGCCCCTGAAGCGGCTCCTGCGTGAGCTAGGCCATTCCATCAACGACGCAGTTTCGGAATCCGAGCGCGTCGCAAATACGCTGGCCGAAGTTCGCGGTTCGGGCTTCGACATTGTTGTGAAACTCGACGCCACTATCGGTCTCGCGCGCCGTGAAGCAACGGGCGTCGGCATTACCCCGCAGGACCGCCGTTTCCTTGAATCGCTCCGCATTCGTGTGGATGATGAACACGCTGTACTCGAAAATACCGGCGATTCCCGGAACTCCGAGGAAATGCAACTTACCCCTCAGGATATTAGCTTTTTGCAGTCATTGAAAATTTCCCTCGATGGAAATGGATGAGACTTGATGACAGTGTATGGAATAAGAATTCTTAACCCTGTTGCGCTTCTTTCCCTGTTTTGAGCTTTGATGCCCTCGCCTCGCATCCGCTCAAGCTACCTCGACCCTCAAGGTGTCAGGCCCTGTAGTTATCGCTCCCGGCGCGACGAAGGACAAGCACTGTTTCCTTGGAGAGGTCATCGCCTCCACCATTGCCGCCATTACCGTTCGAGATCGGCGGGATGAGCGCCGCATCCGCACTTTTACCTACTCTCCAAATCTCGCCGCCAAAATGGCGGGCATCNNGTATGCCATCAAGGACAACCCTTCCGTCCCTCGCTGGGGGCGTCTAGTGCCCGCGCCACCTGTCACCGCGTCCTCATTCCCGCTGCGCCAGCCCGCCGTTGCCGGAAAATTTTATCCTCGCAACCCAAGTGAACTTGCCACGATGGTTGATGGATTCTCTTTCCGGGGACCGTCTGCCGGTAATTTCCTAAATAATACCGGCGCGGATGCCACTACCACTCGCACAAGAACCACTGCACAAGCTTGCCTTGTGCCCCATGCCGGCTATATCTATTCGGGCCGCGTGGCCGGAGCTGTTTATGGCACGGTCAAGATTCCGTCGCGCGTTATTTTGATCGGGCCTCGCCACTATCCTATTGGCGAAGACCTCGCCGTCGTTTCTTCAGGGAAATGGCTTACGCCTCTGGGAGGNNCGCTGGCCCAGGAATTAAAGCGTGCTTGCCACAGTTTGCGCGAGGATGAACTCGCTCATCGCCGCGAACATTCTCTCGAAGTTCAGTTGCCTTTCCTCCAGCGCGCTCGCCCGGATTTCACCTTCGTTCCCATCGTTCTTGGCACGGATCGTTGGGAAGCGCTCGAAAACATTGGCCACGCTCTTGCCGCCGTCATCAGCGCGCAACACGAACCCGTGCTGCT
>PKXT01000279.1:6567-8374 GCA_003133505.1 Acidobacteriota bacterium | reverse complement strand
GGAAGCGCAGCAGGCACGCCTGATAAATCGCCTCTTCGGGAGGCTTTCCCTCTTTGCGTTCCGCCTCCAGCGCGAAATCAATCATCATGATGCCGTTCTTTTTCACGATGCCAATCAGCAGGATGATCCCGATGAGCGCGACCACGGTCAGTTCTGTGTGAGTAATCAGCAGAGCGAGGCAAGCCCCCACGCCCGCCGACGGCAAGGTGGAAAGAATTGTCAGCGGATGGATATAGCTCTCATACAAAACACCGAGCACGATGTAAACAGTTATTAGCGCGGCCAGAATGAGCAACGGTTCGTTCGCCAGTGACGCTTGAAACGAAGCCGCCGTGCCCTGAAACGCCGCTTGCACACTCAAAGGCATGCCGATCTGCTGCTGGGCTTTATCTATCGCCTTGGTCGCCTCGCCCAGCGAGGCTCCGGGCGCAAGATTGAACGATATCGTTACCACTGGAAATTGTCCCTGATGATTTATCGCCAGCGGTGCGCTGCGCGTCTCGAAATGGGTAAACGTGCCCAGCGGCACCGCGCTCCCAATCGCCACATTGGATGTCGTCGAGCTGGAGCTTCCGGAGGCGGAGCTGCTACTGGAATTATTATTCGACGCCGATGATGAAGAACTACTATTGGTGCCTCCGCCGCTGCCACCGCTCGAAGTTGCCGTGGAGATGGTCCCTCCGCTGCTGCTCGAACTGGTAGCCCCGGAAATCGCATTCGCATTTGTCGAATTGCTGGTCAGCGCCGATGGTCCCAGCGCCGAGCGTACGTAAATATCCTGCAGTTTGCTGGGATTTTTCTGAAATTCCGGCGCCGTCTCCAGAATTACGTGGTATTGATTTAATTGCGTATACAGTGTGGATATCTGCCGCTGCCCAAAGGCGTCGTAGAGGGTATTGTCAATAATCTGCGGGGAAATTCCCAGCCGCGATGCCGTCTCCCGATCAATAACCAATGCCGCCGCCAGTCCCTGCGTTTGCTGGTCGGTGGCCACGTCGCGCAGCTCGGGAAGTTGGCTGAGCTTTTTCACCAGCCGTCCTGTCCACCGGTTTAATTCATCCAAATCCGGATCTTCCAGGGTGTATTGGTATTGCGTGCGGCTTACCCGATCTTCCACCGTCAAATCCTGCACCGGCTGCATGTAGAGGGTTATGCCCTCGATCTTGGCCAGCTCCGGCTCCAGCCGGTTAATCACTTCCGTCGCGGTAATTCCGCGGTTTGCCAGAGGCTTCAGGTTGATCTGGATTCGGCCTGAATTTAGCGTTGTATTGATTCCATCAATCCCCATGAAGGAAGACAGGCTGGCTACCGCCGGGTCCTGCAGAATGATATGGGCGAGCTGCTGCTGTCGCTCCGACATTTCCGAAAACGAAATGGTTTGCGGTCCTTCCGAGAAACCCTGAATAATCCCGGTATCCTGCACCGGGAAAAACCCTTTGGGCACGATGATGTAAAGGATGATGGTGAGCACCAGCGTTCCCACTGCCACCATCAGGGTCAGCGGCTGGTGCCGTAGCACCCACTTCAGCGTCCGGTCGTAGAATCCAATGATGCTTTCCCACCCCTTTTCAGAGAGTTGATAGAATCGGCCGCGTTTGGTTTCGTCCTGATGTTTCAGCAGCCGCGCGCTCATCATGGGCGTCAGCGTGAGTGAAACGAACGCGGAAACCAGGATCGTCACGCTCAGGGTAATTGCGAATTCCCGGAACAGCCGTCCCACGATGTCGCCCATGAAAAGCAGCGGTATCAGCACCGCAATCAGCGAAATGGTCAGCGATACGATGGTGAACCCGATCTGCTCCGCGCC
>PKXT01000279.1:0-6560 GCA_003133505.1 Acidobacteriota bacterium | reverse complement strand
GTCAGCGCCATCAGGGTCAGGTTGTTCAGGCTGTATCCCGCCAAATACATCACGCCGAACGTGCCCACCAGAGACAGGGGCACAGCTACGCTGGGGATGATTGTCGCGGGCACGCTCCGCAGGAAAATGAAAATCACCATCACCACCAGCGCGACGGTTAGCATCAATTCAAATTCAACGTCCTGCACTGAGGCGCGAATCGTGTCCGTCCGGTCCGTCAAAATGGTCACTTGCACGGCGGCTGGCAGGCTGGTCTGCAATAGGGGCAGAATTTTCTTGATTCGGTCCACCACCTGAATGATGTTCGCCCCCGGCTGCCGTTGAATATTGACGATCACAGCCGGCGTTTCGTTCATCCACGCGGCCTGCTTGTTGTTCTCCACGTCATCAATCACGTTGGCCACGTCGGAAAGGAAAACCGGCGCGCTGTTGCGGTAGGCAATCACCACATGTTTGTAATCGGCGCTGGTCAAAATCTGGTCATTCGCGTCAATCTGATAATCCTGGTGGGGTCCGTCGAAATTGCCTTTGGCCTGGTCAATGCTGGTTTGCGTCAACGCTGTTCTGACGTCCTCCAGATTGATGCCATAGGACGAAAGCTGCGTCGGATTTACCTGGATTCGTACCGCCGGCTTCTGTCCGCCGCTGATGCTCACCAGTCCCACTCCGGAAAGCTGGGAAATCTTCTGTACCAGCCGCGTATCGGCGAGATCCTCTATTTGCGAAAGGGGAACACTGTTGGAGGTCAATGCCAGGGTCAGAATAGGGAAATCGGCTGGGTTGGTCTTGCTATAAATAGGAGGAGCGGGGAGGTCCGCCGGAAGATAGGTCTGTGAACTATTGATGGCCTCCTGCACTTCCTGCTCGGCGACGTCAATGCTCAGATCCAGCGAGAACTGCAGCACAATCACGGAGCTGCCGTCCGAACTCGTGGAGGTCATCTGGTTCAGCCCCGGCACCTGGCCGAACTGCCTTTCGAGCGGCGCGGTCACCGCCGATGCCATCACGTCCGGACTGGCGCCCGGATAGAACGTCACCACCTGTATGGTCGGGTAATCCACCTCCGGCAGCGCCGAAACAGGTAGTTGGGTATATGCCACCATTCCGGCAAGCAGAATCGCCGCCATCAGCAGCGACGTGGCCACCGGCCGCAGAATGAATTGGCGGGACGGGCTCACTTCGGGCCGCTCCCTCCCGAACCGCTGCCCCCGCTACTGTTGTTGCTGGATGGTCCTCCAGTTCCAGCCGCCGGTTGACCTGCCGCGCTACTCTGGCCGCGCGCCGCATTCCCGTTGGGAGCGTATCCGGCTCCTTCCGGGTGCGTCTTATCCGTCGCCGCATTGTCCACCGGGGCTCCATGGGCACTCACCGGTGCCGAAGCGCCCGAGGAGTTCGACCCCGAAGCACCGGTGCCGGAATGCCCCGCGCCCTTGCGCGCCGCTACCTTGGCCCCGTCCTGCACCTTGTCGAATCCACTGGTGATGACCCCATCACCCGGATTCACACCCTGCACGGCCGCCGTATTGCCGTCTGTGGTCCCCACCGTTGCGGGCTGCATCTTGGCGGTTTGATTCGCCGTCACCACATAAACAAATGCTCCTTGGGCATTGCGCTGAATTGCAGCCGTGGGAATCAATGTCACGCCATGCTGGGTATCCACCAGCAGACGTGCATTCACAAACTGATTCGGAAACAGCGCGAAATCCTTGTTATCGAAGATCGCTTTCAATTTCACTGTGCCTGTCGTGGTGTCAATTTGATTGTCCAGAGTGAGCAGAGAACCCGTGGCCAGCTTCTTGTTCTGGTCCCGGTCAAACGCATCCACCGGCATCCGCTGCCCGTGGACAAGTTGCCGCTGAATCTGTGGCAGGTAATCCTCCGCCACGCTGAAAATTACTGTTATCGGCTGCAATTGCGTCACTACCAGCAGCGCATTCGTGCCATTGGCTTGCACGATGTTTCCAGGGTCCACCAGCCGCAGTCCCACGCGTCCATCAATCGGCGAAGTTATTCGCGTATAAGAAAGATTTACCTTGGCATTTTCCAGGTTGCCTTCGTCGTTCTTCACGGTGCCTTCGTCCTGGAGCACGGTCTGCTCTTGGTCGTCCAGTTGTTGCTTGGGTATTGCATTGCGGGTGTAGGCGCTCTTGTACCGGTCATAATCAATCCGCGCTTCCGCCAGCACAGCTTGATCGTGCGCAAGCAGGCCTTCAGCCTGTGTCAATGCCGCCTCATATGGCCGCGGGTCAATTTCCAGCAGGAGATCACCCTTACGAANNTCACCGCCATGATCTGGCCCTGCACGCGGGTTGTCACTGACACCGTATACACCGGCGTCACGGAACCAAGCGCGCTGATATAGACGCCGATGTCTCCCTTGGTGGCCGTTGCCGTCGTCACTGGGACCGCGCGGGGCACGGGGGCCGCTGCCTTTCCGGCATTGGACGAACTTTCTTTGTGCCGGGTCACCAGAAAGATGATCAGTAGGACTGCCGATATCGCCACAATCCACAGCCACACATGCCGGTGCCGGTGCTTGCCCCGATCTCCCAGCGGCGGTGGTTCATGCGGATTGACCGTAACCAATGTTGCGTTTTTTTCCATTCAGAACTGTGCGAAGAATCGCCATCCACAATCGAGCGGCACAGCTTCGCGATTTACAGGTTGCGGAACCGCACTGCCCCGCCGGCGTGTCGCGCTCGTTGCCTAAACCGTTCTAAATCCGCTGGCAAACCGGTATGCGCTGACTCGAATGGTCGAACTCCGCTCCTCCTTACATTGACGAAACCTGTCTCGTACCACGGGACCAAATGAGGCGGCAAGAACCGGGCCCACCGGTGTGATGGGCCAGCAACCGCTTAAGGCCGCACCATATTACGCGCCTTCAGCTACCAATGCCGAATAATTTGACGATTNNACGCTCCCGCGTTTCATGCCCTCGCCCTTAGGTTTCCCGCCCGCAACGATTTTGTCGCCTCGGAACCACCCAACCCATATATCGTCCGCTACCAACCTGTCATCCCCGCGAAAGAGGGGACTCATGCCTTCTGTAAGTGTGGGTTATCTCTCCGAACCTGCAAGTCTGATTTATCGCCCTATAACCTCACCGGCTCCTATTGCCCTCAACCAAAAATGTCATCCTGAGCGCAGCGAAGGATCTGCTTTCGCCGTTTTGCCCCGATAAACGCCTTCGCCGAAGGGAACGCCAGGAACGCTGATCGCAGACGTGGCGCCGCTCCCCATTTACTCATCACCGTCGGTTTGGCCTGCCGCCGGTTCAAATACCAGCATGGCGTGTAACCAAAATGGGGAAACAGCGAATGAATGCAGGGCTGGACGATGGTATCTCCCACAATAATCTCCGCGCGCCCATCCTTGTGCGGAATTACATACGTTGGCTCGATGGATACCGACCCCAGTTCGTTAGCCGCCTGCGGACCGCTCATCCGGCGCGCCGCCACCAGATAATCCCCCGCATAAGTGACGATGCCCGCCACCGCGAGAGAGCTCGCCACCCATTTCAGCATTTTCACTGCGCTTGTCATATGGGACCCGTCGGCAAATTGATATTAGGTTTTGTCTTCGATTGTAGCAATTCTACTTTCCGGGCATTGATTTCGAAGCTCGTAAAAACACGGTTTGTGGTTGTTCTGCCGCTGCTAGATGCCTTCGTGGAAGCCGCGAACATTTCTTATGAATTGATGGCCCGCGGCACTCTAGGAAATTACCTCCGTATTGTCTCTACCGCAATTCTTGTTGATCCTAGCCGCCGATAAGAGTACAAGCGAGCGTAGGAGATTCCTCCATGCATGTTCAAAAGATTCCAATCACGGTTTTGCGCTGCTCCTCAACTTTAGGCGCCCTCTTCATGAGCGCTCTGATGGGCATCGGAATGTGCGGAGGGGCGCTCGCTGCCAGCACCACCGCCAAGCCCGTTTATGCTTTCAAGGGCGGCAGCGATGGATGGTACCCATCCGCCTCCATGATCGCCGATAAAAATGGCAATCTTTACGGCACCACTTTCGAAGGCGGCGCCAGCGCTAATTGCGAAGGTCAGGGTGCTTTAGGCTGCGGTACGGTCTTCGAGTTGACCCCCCCGGCCCATGTGGGCGGCGCGTGGACCGAAACCGTGCTCTACACCTTTCAAGGCGGCAGCGCTGATGGCGCGTTTCCTGAAGCGCTCATGATTTTCGACCAGGCCGGCAATCTTTATGGAGCCACTTCTGGCGGCGGTTTCGCCACCCGCTGCAGCGGAGGCTGCGGCGTTATCTTCGAGCTTAGCCCGCCATCCGCGCCCGGCGGCGCATGGACCGAAACCGTGCTTCACCTCTTTACCGGCGTGCCCAGCGGCCAGGGAAATGGAGACGTTGCGTGGCCCAACAACATTGTCCTCGGTTCCGATGGAGACATTTACGGCATGGGCTATAACGGAGGACATTGTTTCAGCAACGAGACCGGCACCCATTGCTACGGCGCGGTTTTTGAGCTGCAGCGCCCGGCCGGTCCAGCCGGCGCATGGACCGAAACGATACTCTATATTTTCAAAGGACCGGCGGGCGGCCCGCAGAGCGCCATCTCTGACCGCTCGGGCAACCTGTATGGCTCCGCTGCGGGAGGCCCGTTGGGATTCGGCGTAATCTTCCAGCTCACGCCCACCGCTAACGGCCCCTGGACGTATAACGACATCCACGACTTTCGAGATGCCCCCGATGGCGCCTTTGTCGTGAACGGTCTCGCCATGGATCCCGCCCGCAACATCTATGGTGCCACTCTTGGTGGCGGCAATGGAGTGCCCGGCGACGGCTCTGTCTTTGAGCTGCAGCCTCCCGCGAGCCAGGGCGGCCCTTGGACCGAATCCGTCCTCTACACTTTCGCCAATGGCACTGTGGGCAATTCGCCCGCCACCGGCCCGGTTCTCGACCGCGCGGGCAATCTCTACGGAGCCGTGGACGGCGGCGGAGCCTTCAATTTTGGCGCGGTTTATAAGCTCACTCCCGCCTCCGGCAGTCCCTGGACCGAAACTATCCTCTACAACTTCCTGGGCGGCGCCAATGGCGCTGCTCCCATTGGCGGATTGAACTTCGGCAAGTTCGGCGCGCTCTATGGCACGACCGAATCAGGTGGAATTGAGGGTCCCGATTGCAAAAACGCCGATACTGGAGAACGCTGCGGCTTGGTCTTCACCGTCGCCCCCTAAGCGCGCTGGGTGAAGGATAAGGGTTGGTGGGGGAAGATCCTCCGCGCCGTGTCCACTGGAGTTTCGGGGTATTACGGCGCACAGAATGCACAGGAAGCCGTATTACTTCTCCCTTGCCCCCGCCCGGCGTCTTAATCTCTTAAAATTTGTCTCCGATTTCGTCCACTGCCTTAGCCATATTACGGAGCCAATCGCAGTCGGCCCGCATTGTTCGCCGTGCAATCCTCTGTTAGTCTGAAACTCGCACACATGGAGAGGTGTCTGAGCGGTTGAAAGAGCNNATCCCACCCTCTCCGCCATTTTATGGTTTTTGGTTTCATCTAGTTAGGAGCCTCGCTATTTCCGTGTACCTGTAGCGTCCCCTTCGTTTCAAGAAGCGCGATAGGATCGTGCGTCCAAGTCCGTCGCACGTCGGCCTCCGCTTGCTCCTTGCCGTCGCGCACCCAAGGCGCATAATGCTTTTCCGTGATTCGCAAGCTGGTGTGACCCAGCATGATGGAAACTCGCTCGAGCGGGACGCTAGCGAGCAGGAGTTCGACCGCGAACGGGCCACGGAATCGGTGGGCGTGGCCGTGTTCAATCTTTGCGATTCTGAACAATTCCTGAAGGCGCCCCTGCCAATCCGCCCACGGCGGTTTCCAATTTGCCGTTCCCCGTCCAGAACCATCGGCCGTCGCTACGCCGGGGCGTCGCCTCAGGCTCGCGCACAACAAAATCTGGCAGAGGGCAGTGCACGTGTGTTCCGGTTTTGGCCGTGTAGAGTCGCAGCTTGCCTTCGTTCAGCCGATCCACTAAACAGTTCACNNGCCGATGCGCAATCCTGTGTAGCGTAATAGGAACACCAGCGCGCGCAATCGCTGCGCGTTCCGTCGGCCCTGCGGTTGGCGCGACTCGCAATCGCCGGGTGGGGTATCTCCGTAAGCGGTAAACGCGGGAGAAGCCTTGAATGTGAATTTGGAGGGTTGCGTCTGCGTTGTTAAAAACTGATGACTCTTGATGACGCAACGCGCAGGACACTCAGCCGCTACTTGACCGATATACGGCAGCTTCCGAATGAGGCGGCCAAGACACACCGATTTTCCGCTCTGGTNNTGATGTTATCGATGGTTCATAAACTTGTAAAAACGTCATCTCATGTTGGATTCATTAGCGATATCGGTCTGGCCTCCATTCGATTAGGCACGACTACCAAGGCGTATCGCTTGCCTTTCTTTTGGCTGTGCAATCGTGGCCCAAATCCCGACTGCCGACCCGAGGTGAGTGGGCCTCTGGGGAAAGCAATCTCCAAACCCGCGAGCAGGTATCAGAATACACTGGCTTGCCGTGAGGCCGTAATAACGCGAAAACACGTGATGCAAGTCTG
>PKXT01000146.1:293-6160 GCA_003133505.1 Acidobacteriota bacterium | reverse complement strand
CCAGAAACAGCATCTGGGCGATTACTAAGTTGGCAATATTGTCGTCAATCGGCGTGCCGATAAAAATAATATTGTCCTTCAGCAGCCGCGAATAAATATCATAAGCGCGTTCGCCACGGCTGGTCTGTTCGACCACCATGGGGATCAGGGTCGTGGCCTGGGGAACTGCGTCATCCATTTGTTTCATACGGGAATGTTCCAGGAAACTTGCGGGGAGCGAACCCGGAATCACTTCTCTCGCTTGTTGGACGTCTTCTGAATCTTGGTCGCGCCTGCCAGCCAATCCATGGTGCGATCGCTGCGCAGCTTGGATTTTATCCTATCCAGCGCCCCCTGCTTTGTCAAGCGAGCGCGCAGGACAGCGGCGGATTCGCCACTGCTCTGGGCGGCCAATTCCAACTCCTTGTCGAGATCCGCGTCGGTAACGTCAATTTTTTCGGCTTCCGCTATGCGATCGAGCAGCAATTCGGCTTTCACATCGTCCACCGCGCGATCGCGCTGACGGCGGCGAAGTGATACCCAATCCACATTAACGGCGCGGGGGTCAACGCCCTGCCGCGCCATGACACGCACAACAGATTCCAGGCGGACGTCCATCTGGTGTTCCACGAGCGAATCGGGCACGGGGAAATCGTGCTCTTTGACCAGAAGTTGCAGGATTTTGTCGCGGGCCTCCGAAGCCACGCGGTCTTCGCGGGCGGCTTCAAGCTTCTCGCGCACCTTGGCGCGCAATTCCGCCATGGTGGAAACCTTTTCGCTGCCGCCAACTTCCCGCGCGAAATCATCGTTCAATTCAGGCAGGTTCTTGCCCTTGATGGACAAAATTTCCGCTGAGTAGCTGTATTTCTTCCCCGCCAGCTTGGGATCGGGATAATCGGCGGGATAGTCGGCATCGAATCTGCGAGTTTCCCCGGCTGATGCGCCGCGCAGATTTTCAGTAAAGGCGGGCAAAGTCTCTTCCGCGCCTATGTGACAAACCACGTTATCGGCATTGACAGCTTCACCGCCGCCCTGTGGAGTGCCGGTAAGGCGCATCACCGCAAAATCGCCGTCGGCCAGCGGACGTCCTTCGACCGGCTCGAAAGTTGCCGCGCGTTCGCGCATCTCTTCGAGGGTGCCGTCCACCTGCGTGTCGCCAATTTCGATATCTTCCACTTCCACTTCGAGGCCTTTATAGTTGCCCAACTCGAAATGCGGGAGCACTTCGAAAACGGCGCGCAGTTTTAGCGGACCCTCTTCGGTGAATTCAACTTTCTCCAGGCGCGGCTGCGTTACGGGAATCAGATTCTGCTCGGTCAGCGCCTGCTGCAGGGATTCGGGTGCCAGCGATTCCACCACTTCGCGCTGGATGTCTTCCGCGAACTTCCTGCGGATCAGCGAAGCTGGCGCTTTGCCCGGGCGAAAGCCGGGAATTCGCGCCACACGCACCAGATCGCGGGCCACTTTTTCGGTGGCTTTTTGCACGTTCTCAGCGGGAATTTCCAGGTCGAGTTCGCGTTTACAGGTTGCTTCAGTCATGGAGTCTCAGTGATGGGCGCTAAATAATATACGCGAATAATTCATGATGCGGCAAAGACATCGCGCGCAAAAGATGGCCGAGGAAGCGCGCTTGGAAAATCTCTTCTTTTCCGGGGAAACGTGGGAACGCGAAGCGCGGGACGGCTAAACTCCTGCCAAAATCAGTATAGGCAATGCGGTGGGCCGCGTCAAACGAAGCGGTGCTTATCACCAAATGGGTGAATTGAGGATCGAGTCCTACTCTTACACCTGGTATCAACAAGGAACGGAAATCACCAGGTTCGAACATCGCCCCTGTTGACTTTGTGTCGCCAAGGTAAGCGAGCGGTCCGGCGGCGCGAGTGCTCACGATCCCCGTGCACTAAATCGTTCGCCCAAATTCGGTGAAGGGGCAGCATATCACAAACCTTGCTGAAACGAGCCGGCCTCGCGACCGTATCACGCAACGGGTCGAAGCGAAGGTCGAAAACCCAATCTTCACCTACAAACCAAAACAGACATGCAGAAAATCGTTTGTACCGCCAACCGAAAGGGGCGGTTGTTTGCGCCAGATGACTCGCTCAACCCTTAAGCGCAGCACTCAGCCTAGTGAAATGTTTATCAATGTCGTCGTATAACTGATAAAGTTCTTGTTCGCGGTGATCCATTTTGTTCGCTACTTCTACCGGCAATGAACCCTGCAAGAATCTGTTCCAAATTTCTACGAATTCAACCAGGCCCTGGTAGTGCTCCAGCGTCGATTGCTCTGCAAGTCCCATTTGCAATGTGAACTGCTTGAGCATTGAGCAATATAGGGGCACCAGATCCCTTCTTAATTGTTCATCGCTGTAATCCCAAATCCTCTCGTATTTCGGTCCCTCTTCCTCGTCGATTTTCTATTTCATGAGCGGGTCGTCAATACCCTTAAACTTCTCAGACCATGCCGCTTGGGCTGCTGCATGAAGCTGTCCTCGCAGTTCGCTTTTCGCCTTTATTTCAGCGCGGATACCTCGCAGTGGGGCATAGAATCCCATCAGATGCTCATGCACGCGCGCGTTCTGCCTCTCTTTATTTTGCTCCGTCGATGTGAACCGTGCGCCTACCAACACACCAAGCAACCCGGCGGCAGCAGTGATTGCGCTTTGAATAAGCTGTCCCCCATTTGTCAGCAAGCACGTCTCAAACAGCATCGTTCACCTCCATAGCTTCACAAAATGTTATCCCCAACAACGACCTTGCACGTTCTCGCAAACTTGCTTTAATTGAAATATCTCCGCAAGGAGAGGCGTATCACTGATAGCAATAGAATCTTTGGGTTATCGCGGATGCAGGGCCCGGCCGCTGACAATCCAATGTATGCTCCCAATTACTTCCGAGACCGGGCTGTAGGTCTTTGAAATTTCGGGCTGATCCGTTTGTTATCAATATCGAGGAGAAATCATGTCGAAAGAATTGCACGGCAAAGTCGCGATGGTGGCCGGAGGGACATCGGGCATCGGGCGTGAGACCGCCGTGCTGCTTGCCAAGGCTGGTGCCAAAGTGGTGGTGGCGGGGCGGCGCGAAAAGGAAGGAAAGGAAACCGTCGAGCTGGTTCGTGCAGCGGGCGGCGAGGGCATGTTCGTCAAGACCGATGTATCACGAGCCGCCGACGTGGATGCGCTGGTTCAGAAAACGGTGGAGAAATTTGGCCGCCTGGATATCGCGTTCAACAATGCCGGAATCGAGGAGACGTTCGTCCCCATCGCCGAGCAATCCGAGGAGAACTGGGACCGCATCATTGACATCAATCTGAAAGGCACCTGGCTATGCCTTAAGTACGAAATTCGGCAGATGGTCAAGCAGGGTGGTGGCGGAGCGATCGTCAACATGGCGTCCGTTACGGGCTTGATTGGCGCTCCCGGATCAGCCGCTTATGCGGCAAGCAAGCATGGTGTAATGGGGCTGACCAAGTCTGCCGCGCTCGAAACGGCGCGCAATGGGATTCGCGTCAACGCCGTCTGCCCGGCAGTGATAGAAACGCCGATGGGTGAACGTCTCTTCGGCGAGCCGGAAATGCACAAGGCCGCTCTCGGCCTCCATCCCCTCGGCCGATTTGGAACGCCGGTGGAAGTGGCTGAGGCGGTCGTTTGGATGTGCTCGAACCGCGCCTCGTTCATGACGGGACAATCCATCGCTCTTGACGGGGGTTTCCTCGCGGGGCCCAATCTTCTCGCGTAGCTTCGCGAGCGCAGAAATGCGAACAAACACGAGCCGTGGTTCCAAGGACGGAGGATGTTTTTGCGCCCTTCGACAAGCCCGCGAAACAAAACTCGAAGAGTTTTGTGGGGACGGGGGAGTCGGACTATGCAGGCGTATTGAAAACACACAACTTATTGAAAAATCGACACGCATGAAACGCTGAAAACGCAGAAATTGCCCCAAACTGGTACGTATCTGGAACGCGGCTTTTCGAAGGCTCGATCCTCAAGAAACGCCAGAGCGCCAAGAAAAAGCGGGCCTGAGTACACGCCGCATCCGCTGATTCCTTTATGACCACGGTTGCGGCGCAGCGCCGGACCGAATCACGGGTGCCGAATTGGCTTTCATCGACGCGCCCGTGCGGCGCGCTTGAGTTGATTGAGGGCCAAAAAGTTTCAGAATATTGTGCGGGATCGAAGGGACCGCAGATCAGCCATACCTGAGCAAGGGTTTCGTTCCTGCCACAACCGTCAATCCACGCCTTCAAGGATTCGCAGCGCGGAAATATTGCGGAGAAGGTAATACGCGTATGTGTTCTCGTCGTCGCCCATCGAGATGCCATTAATCACGAGTACTCCAGCGAGACTCACCGGGGCGATCTCGCGGACGGGCTTTCTTCGCCCGGTCGCAAGGTCCACGCGCTCCACTTGTGCAGGAATTATCGCGCGCCGGTACGTTAGCACTGAGCGGCCATCCGCGCTCCACTGAATTGGCGTGTCCCCCGAATCCAAGCCCTGAACCGGCTGTGCCGGGCCGCCCCCAAGAGAATAGATCGCAAATTTTCCAGCCGCATCCTCAACGAGGACTTGATTGCCGTCTGGCGAAACCACACCGGAAATCGTCCCTTCCGGCGTCACCGGCTGGGGAGTTCCTCCTGCGATGTTCTGCACGTAGCACCGCGTCGCCTTTCCCCGCTCGCTCCCCCACGACAGCACGCGCTTCCCACCCCGGAGAAACCGTGCGGTCTCATAGTTCTCAATCTTGCCTGGATCGAGCTCCCGTTTCTCGCCTGCTCCAGTGGGATACAGCAGCATCTTCATGGGAGACGTTGGCAGAATCGAAAGCGCCCATTTGTCATCCGCGGAAATATCTTGAGCAATTCCCTCGCCCAGCCGCGCCAGCGGCGACCCGTCTGTCTTGCGCCACAACAGCGCATAATTCACCCCGGACTCGACGCTATATTCGCTGAACAGCAGCCACTTCCCGTCCGGCGAGATTCTTGCGTCCCCGGACGAATCCAGCCAGGAAAGATTGCGCTCCTCTTTGGCTCCCGGCCCCCGCGCCATAACGACGTACTGCAGCGTGTTGTTCGTCACGAGGAAGCTGCCGCGGGTATTGCTGTCCAGCACAAAAAAATGTCCCGGGCTGCTCATCACCCTCCGCGTCTTGGCCGGCAGCGTCACCGCATAGATCAAAGCGTTCGAGTCGTCCTCGCCCGTTGCACCAAAATAAATTGTCTTTCCGTCAGAGCCCCATGTCAGTCCTTCCTCTTCTCCATAGCCCTCGGAAAACACTTTTCTGTGCCCTTGCAAATCCACAACGTCAACCGATCCCCGGTCGTCGTATCGCAAGGGATGGTTGAGGAATGCGATTTGGTCTCCGCGCGGCGAAAACCGGGGCTCACTGACGTAACCGGCCGTCTCATACAGCACATTGCCCACGGGATATTCCAGCCGGCTTTTTCCGCCAATCTCCCGGATAATGGCCAGCCCGGAAGCGTTCGGGCTCCAGTCCGCGTCCTGGACGCCTTCCAAANNAGCGTCCATCCGCGCTAGCGTCCCGGAAAACAAGCTGTGGTTGATATACGTCACACCCGTAAGCACCGCCAGTTCGCCTTTGGAAGAAATTGAAAGCAGTGTCACGCCCGGAGCACCGAGCGCCTGCGGGGCCGGAGAATCGGTGCGGTGCACGAAAAGCTGCGGCGTATTGCCTTCCGGCGCGGCACTGTAGATCACCGTTGTGCCATCCGGCATGAACCGCCCCCGGAAAACAGCCTCCGGCCTAAAGTTGACTTGTGTGTAAGTCGGCATCTGTCCCGCGGACCCATTCGTCCACCGTCCCGCGAAAAACGCTCCGATTCCAATCAACGCGACGAGCGCCGCAATCCCCGTCGCCGTCGCCCACCTGCGCGT
>PKXT01000146.1:0-288 GCA_003133505.1 Acidobacteriota bacterium | reverse complement strand
TCTTCTTTCCCTCGCCCGATAGCTCCGGCGGCTCTTCCTTCAGAATTGCCGCCATCGTGTCCGCCGAGGAGTCTTTCTCAAAGGCCCGCTGCCCCGATAGCATTTCGTAGAGAATCGTGCCCAGCGCGAAAATGTCTGACCGGGCATCAGCCGGTTTGCCGCGCACCTGCTCGGGCGACATGTACCCCGCGGTGCCCAGCACCATACCCGCTTCCGTCTGCCCCGAATCCAATGCCGTCCGGGTCGCGGATTGCGTTTCGCTGAGACCGGAAGCATCGCGCTGGGTGA
>PKXT01000005.1 GCA_003133505.1 Acidobacteriota bacterium | reverse complement strand
TATTCGACTGGGTGATCGCCGCCAGGTTGCCCAGCGTCATGGAAGCCACCGCGACAACGCTGACCACAGTTGTCCAATCCGCGCGCACCGGCCAGTAAATCGTCAGGAAGAGGCGCAGTAGCAGCGCGAAGCTCGCTGTCTTAGAAGCCACGCTGATGTAGGCGGTAATGGGCGTGGGAGCGCCTTCGTAGACGTCTGGGGCCCACTGGTGAAACGGCACCGCGGCGATTTTGAAAAACAGTCCTGCGGCCACCGTTGCCAGCGAAAGGAGCAACAGGAAATCATGCGGCGGATGCACAGCGACAGCTTCGGAGATCGTATCCAGTCGCGTCGAGCCGCTCAGCCCATAGAGCAGCGAAAAACCATACGCCAGCACAGCCGAACTGAACGCCCCCAGCAGGACATATTTCAACGCGCCTTCGTTGGAGCGGCGGTTGCGCCGCAAAAACCCGCTGAGCACGTAAAACGCAATGGCCATGGTTTCCAGGGCAATGAACAGAACTACAAGGTCGTTGCCTTCCGCGAGAAACATCATTCCCACGCAGGCGAAAAGCATCAACGCATAGTATTCCCCGTGATGCTCGTCCTCAATTTCCAGATATTTTACGGAGAGAAGAATTACCAACGCGGTGGCGGCGAGAAAAATGGCGCCAAAAAATACAAAGAACGGATCCACGATCAGCGATCCGCCAAAGCCGGTAACGCCTTCGGAAGGAACACCGCGCAGTTTCCACAACGCGACACCACTGAAGGCCACGCCCAGCAAAGCGGTCAGCGCGTTCCAGGCTTTCTGCTTTTTATCCAGCAGAAAATCGGTCAGAAGGATGGCCATGCCGAAAAACAGCAATTGCACCTGCGGCAATATCAACCAGATTTCCTGCCGGGTTTGCGCGAAAAGTTGCTGCCAGATTGGCACGCTCAGTTTCCTACCCGTTTCTCAGCCGCCACGGTCGCCAGCAGAGACGCGGCAGGGGTGTGATGCGATGGCCCTATTCCGTAGTGTGGCGCGGCGACGTGAGCTGAGACTGCGTTTACCGGTTTTGCGCCAATCGCAGGCGTAGCCCGCGCATTAACGGCCGGCGCATTGTAATAATTAGGATCGTACCGCTGCACCAATTCCTTCACTGGCTGATCGAGCACGCGGAAAAGCGGCGCGGGATAAAGGCCAATCCAAAAAGCCAGCATCATCAGGGGCACCAGCGTGGCGTATTCGCGGCCGTTCAGATCCGGCAAATTCTCGTTCGCGGGATTGGTCACGCTGCCAAACATCACCCGTTGATATAGCCACAACAGGTACGCCGCGCCCAGCACGATTNNCCACGCTGCCCAGCCCTTATTCACCTCGAAAGCACCGCGCAAAATGGTGAATTCGCCGATGAATCCATTCAGTAACGGCATCCCCAGCGAGCTGAGGGTAACAATCATGTAGAGGGCCGCGAAATTGGGCATAGGCGTCGAAACGCCGCCAAACTCAGAAATCTGCCGGGTGTGCCGCCGCTCATAGAGCACGCCGACAATCAGAAATAATCCGCCCGTCGAGATGCCGTGGTTAATCTGCTGAATGATGCTGCCGGTCAGCCCCATCGGAGTCAGCGCAAAAATTCCCAGAGTGCAGAAAGCCAGATGGCTGACGGATGAATAGGCAATCAGTTTCTTCATGTCCTTTTGCATCATGCAAACCAGCGCGCCGTAAATGATCCCAATGAGCGAAAGCGCGATCATAATGTGCCGGAAGGCCAGCGTCGCATCCGGAAACATGGGCAGCGAAAATCGAATGAAACCGTACGTCCCCATTTTCAACAGCACACCGGCCAGAATTACCGAGCCGGCAGTGGGGGCTTCGGTGTGCGCGTCGGGCAGCCAGGTGTGAAATGGGAACATGGGAACTTTGATGGCGAAGGCGAAGAAAAACGCCCAGAAAAGCCACTTCTGCAGTTGCACCGCAAACAGCGCATGGGGCGCGGCCAGGATCACCCGTATGTCGAACGTGTGCGCGTTGTAATAAATCGCCACAATGCCCAACAGCATCAGCACCGAACCGGCCAGCGTGTACAGGAAAAATTTAATCGCCGCGTAGAGACGCCGCTCGCTGCCCCACACTCCGATCAGAAAATACATGGGCACCAGCATCACTTCCCAGAAGACATAAAAGAGCACGAAATCCAAGGACATGAATACGCCCAGCATTCCCGTCTGCAAAAGCAGCATCAGGATGTAAAATTCTTTTTCGCGCTTGCGAATTGCGGTCCACGAGCAAAGGATGGCCACCGCGCCCAGCACGGTGGTCAGCATCACCATCAAAAAACTGATGCCGTCAATGCCCAGCGTATAACGCGCGCCGATGCTGGGAATCCAATTCGTATCCACGACAAAATGAAACCCCGGAGCGCCAATAGGGAATCGCCAGATCAACGGCAATGACACGGCCAACCCCAAAAAGCCGAAGAAATTGCCGAGCCAGCGATGAACGGTCGAATTTTGCCGCGGTATCAGCAGCAAAATTGCCGCGCCCACCAGCGGCGTGTAGAGGATGGTATTGAGTATGTGGCTGTCGGAAAAAAGCATTCGTCCCGCCTCGCCTTCCGCGCCCGGCTAATGCCGGAACAGAAATATGTAATAACCGAAAAGTCCAAGAATTCCCACCACCATCACCAGCAAATAGCTTTGCAGCAGACCTGTTTGCAGCAGCCGCACGGGAAAACTCAACACCCACACCAGACGCGAGCTCACCCGTACCGAGCCATCCACGATCCACGTGTCCCCCCACATCGAAATGCGCGCAATCAGCCGGGTCAGGAATCCAACGCCGTTCACGCCCGCGCCATCAATCACCCCGGCGTCAAACGCCCACAAGGTATTGGCCAAATCCTTCGTGCGATTTACAAAGACCGCATCGTAAATCTCATCCACGTAATATTTGTTGTAGACCAACCGATAGAGCGCCCCGCAACTCGCCGCGATCCGGCCGGGCAGTGCGGTATTGCGAATGTACATCTGCCATGCCACCGCAATTCCCGCCAGCCCCACAATCACAGATGCCAGCATCAGCGTATATTCCGTGGTCGGAGCCATCGCCCCCTCGGTTACCGCCGCGCCTCGTCCCACCACTGGATCCAAGAATTTCTCAAATCGGCCGCCAATTCCCACCCATCCACCCACGATGGAAAGGAGCGCCAAAATCATTAGGGGTACCGTCATCGTCGACGGTGATTCATGCAAATGATGTTCGGCTTCATGGGAAACGCGCGAGTGGCCGTGGAAGGTGAGGAATAGCAACCGGAACATATAGAATGCCGTCAGCCCGGCCGTTATCCAGCCGACAAACCACAGCAGATGATTCACGCCAAACGTCCGGCCCAGAATTTCGTCTTTGCTGAAAAAACCGGCCAGCGGAGGCATGCCCGCAATCGCCAGCGTCGCAACCAGCATGGTGCGGTAGGTGACCGGAATTTTTCGGAAGAGCGCGCCCATTTTGCGCATATCCTGCTCGCCGCTCATGGCGTGGATCACGCTGCCCGCGCCGAGGAACAAGAGCGCCTTAAAAAAAGCGTGGGTCATCACATGAAATATTCCCGCCGCAAATGCTCCCACTCCGCACGCCAGAAACATGTAACCAAGCTGGCTGATGGTCGAATAGGCCAGCACTTTCTTGATGTCGTTTTGCACCAGCCCCATCGTGGCCGCGTAAAGCGCCGTCGCCGCTCCAATCACTGCCACCACTTCCATCGTGAAAGGAGCCATGCGGAAAAGACCGTTGTTGCGAACGACCATGTAAACGCCGGCCGTCACCATCGTGGCCGCGTGAATCAGCGCGCTAACCGGTGTTGGCCCTTCCATCGCGTCGGGCAGCCAGACGTAGAGCGGAATCTGCGCCGATTTTCCCGTCGCGCCCACAAACAATAGCAGCGTCGCCGCGGTCAGCACTCCCGCGCCGATCGCGAAATGCCCCGCCAACAGCGCCGCCGGAATCTCGGTAAACCGGATCGTTCCCAGCGTCGCCGAAATCAGGAAGATGCCCAGGAGAAATCCCGCATCTCCAATACGGTTCACAATGAACGCTTTTTTTCCGGCGTCGGAGGCCGACTTCCGGTGGAAGTAGAATCCAATGAGCAGGTAGCTGCAAGTCCCTACGCCTTCCCATCCCACGAAAAGCAGCAGCAGGTTATTCGCCAGCACCAGCATCAGCATAGAGAACATGAAGAGATTCATGTACCCGAAAAAGCGGTAATAGCCGCCCTCGTGGGCCATATACCCGACCGAATAAATATGGATGAGCAATCCCACACCTGTGACGATCAGCACCATCACGACGGAAAGCGGATCGAGCAGGAATCCCCAGTCGGCGGTGAAATGGCCCAGTAGGCCAGCAGAGGTGTGATATGCGCCAGCCGAAATCCATTGGAACAGTATTTTCTCAAACGACCGGCTCTCCGCCGGCCAGCTACATAGCGTTACCGCCGCGCCCAACGCATAAATAAACGACACCAGCACGCTGCCCACGCAAATCGTGCTGATGGCGGGCTTGGGCAGCCGCCGGCCAAAAAAAAGCATCAACGCCGCACCCGCCAGGGGGAATAGCGGGATCAGCCAGATATGTTCCAGAAAATAAGGCGCTGACATCACAGATTTTCAGCCTTGCCTCTCATTCGTACTACCACTTCAGCAAATCCATTTCGTCCGCCAGCACGGTTTCGCGATTACGGAAAAATGCCAGAATAATTCCCAATCCCACCGCCGCTTCCGCTGCCGCATCGGTAATAATGAAAATCGCGAACACCTGCCCCGCCACCGCGCCATACGCTCTCGAAAAAGCCACCAGGTTGATATTCACCGCGTTCAAAATCAGCTCAATGGACATCAGCATGACGATCACGTTGCGCCGCGTGAGCACGCCCACGATTCCAATCGTGAATAGCGCCAGACTCAGATACAGATAGTGTGTGGTCGGAATCATTCTCAGATTCTCCGTTTGGCCATTACCACCGCACCTACCATGGCCACCAGCAGCAGCACCGATGCGATTTCGAATGGCAGCATGTAGCCACCGAACAATGCCTGCCCCACCTGCTCGGTATTGGGCTGGAGTCCGCCCGATATCGGCGCTCCGGGATGGAATAAGCTTCCACCCTTGTCCAGCGCGAACCAAAATTCCGCAACGAGGATGACTCCCAGGACTCCCGCTACCCATTTTTGACGGCTATAGCGCAATTGCTTGAGCGAAACATCCTGATGCACCAGCATAATCGCGAAAATGAACAGCACCATGATGCCGACCACGTACAGGATGATCTGCACCGCGAACAAGAACTCAGCCTGGAGCTGCAAAAATATTCCCGCTGTGGCCAGCAGCGCGGTGATCAGGAAGATGGCGCTGTGGATGACGTTGCGCCGCGTCACCACGCCGACAATGCCGATGACCGCCAGCGCCGCGAAAAAATAAAAGAAAACTTGGTCCAGAGCGCCTGCGCCGTTCACCTATTCACCATTGGCCCCGACAGCGACAACCTTTAACCGCTTATCGCCTTCATTCACCAGGAAACCGGCCACAGCCAGCGTCGCGAGCGTGGTCAACAGAAAAGCCGGAAATAATCCCCAACCTCGCGCCGAATGAAGGACCAGCGCCACACCCACTCCCACCAGATTTGTCAGCGCCAGCGGAATCAAAATCCGCCAGCCCAGATTCATCAACTGGTCAAAGCGGTAGCGCGGAAAGGTAAATCGTATCCATAGGAATGCGTAAATATACACGAACACCTTGGCCAGGAACCAGAACGCTCCATGGATCGCCGGCAAAAATTCCGCCGAGGTGAGCGACCATCCCAACGCCGCCGCCAGCAGCAGGCAAAAACCAGCCACCAGCAGCATGAAAACTTTTTGCACGGCCACCGGCTGCCGGGGCGCCCGGAGGACGCAATATCCGGCCAACGCCAAAAAAAACAGTGGCGGGATCAGATCCAGAATCTCCATGCGCGTCCCTGGAATTTG
>PKXT01000036.1 GCA_003133505.1 Acidobacteriota bacterium | reverse complement strand
TAGTGGCCGCGCGCGAGCGTGAGGATCAGCGGGTCGTCGCCCTGGAGTTCGCTGAGTTTGCGCAGTGTGGTCGTGTGATCAGGCAGCTGGTAGTCGGGGAAGGCAGCACCGGGCACGATGTCAGAGCGCATGGTTGGACTCCTTTGATGGTGACGGGACCCCCTTAGCGTCTTTCACTTGGGCAACTCGGTCCCGGCTTGCTCTGCAACCATGTATGCGGCGTACCAGTCGGGCCAGTTCGCATCGGCCGCGCCGATGCGNNCGCTTCTCGTGCTCGCCGTGGGCGGCCGAGGCACGCCGAAGCGCGCTCGCCAGGTCTGCCACCGATGCAAACGTTGTCTCGCCGGTGTCGATTCGGCCGGGAAGCCGCGTCGTGATTTCCTGCAACAACCAGCCGTTGCCGTCAGGGTCGCTGAATGTGGCGAAGGAGCCATAGGTGGCGTGATCAGGCGATGGTCCCTTGACGCGGCCGCGTCCGTCAGGCTGGAACTGGGCACCCGGCGTCCCCGCGTGAAAAATGTCGCTGATGTCGACACCGCGGGCGGCGAGCTCGTCGCGCGCAGTCTCGATGTCGGAGACGACCAGGTACAGGCCCTGGGCCGAGCCCGGCGCGGCCGACGTGATGTTCGTGCCGAATTGGACCGAGCAACCAGACCCGGGAGGCGTAAATTGGACGACCCGGAAGCCGTTATCGAAGCGAAAGTCGGCGTCGAGTCTCCAACCGAGCTTTCCGTAAAACCGCTTCGCGCGGTCGACATCCGAAACAGGGATGACCACCGCTTCGAACTTCAGGTCCACTCTCGCGGCGCTCGTGTCGATAGTACGGACTGCATTTGTGCTCATAGCTGCCTCCCGGGTTGTGTCATTTCCTTCCCCATTGCGGTCAAGCAGAGGGGCCGGCAATCTAATTCGTTCTTCGAAGTCTCTAACCAAACGTAAAGTCAAGGGCTTGAACGCCTGGGTCGAGAAATTCGATCTCGAAGGTTCGGTCCGCGATGGGACCTTTTTGTCGAATGAGCTGATAGAGCCCAGGCTCCCGAATTTGGCCGGAGCCGTCCGGGACAGTGTCGACGCCACAATTTTCGCCGGGCGCGGCGCCATCCAGGGTCACCCTGAATCGAATCGGCTTGCCGTCTTTCGTAGGAGCGATGATCAGGTGCAAGTCGCGGCTGTGGAACCGGAACACAATCTTGCCAGACGCCGCCTGAAGCACGGCACTTTCGGCGCCGAGCACCACTTTTCCGCGAAGCGTCTTGGCGCTAAGAGGAGCGGAGTTAAGCCAGCCAATAGCGCCGTTCAAGTCAGGCATGGTGCCTTTGTCGCCAAGTGAAGGATGGAATTTGCCCCGCAAGCCGCCGATCAAACTCTCTTCCGCTTTGAACTTATTCAAGATGTGCAAACTCGTGAGCACATTCGCGTCGCAACACAAGGCAAGCGCGACAAATCCCACGATGCCGGCCACACCAAGTGCGCGATGGGCTGAATGTGAAGTAATGGAATGTCGTCCCATGGTCGTGACCTCCATTCTGTGCCGCTACGGGCGATCGACTCTCGCTTCAACCGTCATGCTCCAACAGCCCTCTCGCGACTCATGAAGCTCCCGACGAGCTGCGCAATCTGATCCGCTGCGGTATCGAGCGCGAAATGACCACCATCCACGATGTGCACTTCGGCCTTCGGCACATCCCGGCGATAAGCTTCCGGCTCCGAGGAGTCGAACGAGAGTTCATACTTACCCCAGATCACTAGAAGGCGCGGCTGCTTCTCGCGCAACCATGCCTGCCATTTAGGGTAGGCATCAACGTTCGTGCGGTAGTCGTAGAAGAGATCGCTTTGAACGTCGCCCTGGCCGGGTTGGTTGAGAAAGTAAAATTCATCTGTCCACAGATCCGGGTTATGGCGTTCCACGTTAGGATCGTTTCCCACGTGGCGCGTCCGAGTCGTCCCCAACGAGAGAAGATTTGTGCGAAGCGCGCTTTCATTGGCCGCGCGATCCGCCCAAAAGGCCCGACGTGTCTTCCAGTTCGCGCCAAGGCCTTCGTCGTGCGCTACAGCATCCTGAATGATGAGGGCCTCGATCCGGCCCGGATGGGCCAGGACCATCCGAAAACCCACGGGGCCGCCGTAATCCTGCATGTACAGTGTGTAGCGCGGGAGGCCGAGCGCCTCGGTGAAGTGGTTCATGATCGCGGCGATGTGATCGAACGTATATGCGAATTTTTTTGGGTCCGGCCAGCTGCTGTGTCCGAATCCCGGGTAATCCGGCGCCACCAAGTGATAGCGATCCGAAAGCCGGGCAAAAAGAGACTCGAACATCCGCGATGAAGACGGAAGTCCGTGCAGCAAGAGAAGCGTCGGCGCGTCCTTCGGGCCGGCCTCCTTGTAAAAGATCGTCAGCCCATCAATTTCTATCGTCCGATAAAAGGTCGAGTGTTCCATGGAAATTGCTTCCTCCGTCTTTTAGCAAATCCTCAAACGAAACTCGATGACGTAGCAGTGCGACCCCAGCAACTCCGACGTCGTGAACCCGGCCAATGCGGGCGTCTCGATCTCGTTTCTTTCAAAGATCCAAAACGACACCCGCGTTTGGCTGGGAGCAGCATACAAGCACGTTCCCGGGAGCGGGCCTCTCCAACGGTTCAGGGTTATGAATAATCGATCCGCCAATCAGACCCGTCATGCAGGTATGTCGATCACCTGAACAACTTGGCGGCAAGCCAGTAATCGGCACTGAACTTTCCCGGACCGGAGCAGAGCAGCCAGATAAAAATGATCACGTACAGGACTTCCGGAAGGNNGCTCGAAAGAAACCCCACGGTCGCCAAGGAACGTCCGGTTGGACAAAGCAAATTGCCAGCCGAGAGACTGGGTGAAGCGAGTTGGGCGGCGATTCGCTATGTGCGCTACTCGCCCGGAATCCGCACGCTGCTAGCTAGAGCTGGCACTGTCATCTTTTTTGCGAGTTCTTTTTGGGCTCTATTGCCAACGGTCGCGAGGGAATTAAGCAAGAACGCGATCGGATATGGTCTGCTGCTGGGCTTTTTTGGAGCCGGTGCGGTGTTAGGAGCGATTGCCCTGCAGCGCCTCCGATCAAAACTCTCGGCGGAGGCGGTACTTTCGATAGCCACGGCTGGCTTCGGCGCGATCCTCGTCACTACAGCCCTATTACATAATCTCCCACTTCTTTGCGTCCTGATGCTCCTTGGAGGAGCCTCGTGGACCGTCTACATGTCTCTTTTCAATACCATCATCCAGAAACTGGCTCCCGACTGGGTTCGCGCCCGAGTTCTGGCTGCATATCTATTCGTATTTCAAGGCAGCGTGGCGATTGGCAGCGTGCTTTGGGGTCTGGCAGCTGAGTATTCAAGCGCCCGACTGGCGCTTCTCGTTTCGGGCATCGGAATCGGCGCATGCCTGTTGTTGAAATTCCCTCTGCCGCTTCCGAGCACAGCGATTGACCTAAGCATATGGAACCATTGGGGCATCCCAACCGTGGCCGAAGAGAATGCCGCCGAGCTCGGACCGGTTCTTGTCACGGTCAAGTACGTCATTGATCCCATGAAGGCGCCGGATTTCCTCAGTGAGATCTATCAGTTTCAACGAATCCGGCGTCGTGATGGCGCCACGCGATGGGGGATCTACTTCGACACGGAATCCCCGAATGCTTATCTAGAAACATTCCTGGTGGATTCCTGGGCCGAGCATGAACGGCAGCATGCCCGATTCACTGTGGCGGATCGCGAACTTGAAAAGCAGGTGCTCAGCTATGCGCTTGAACCCTCCGAGGTGAAGCACGACATCCACGCAACGAGAACGACGGATTCGTGACAATCACTGCGGATCGGAACAAACATGGTTGCTGACTTTGTCACAGAAAGGGCTTACTTAGCCTACCCCTACCAAAAAGCCTGTGTGAGAGAACGATTGCGGGAACCATCAAGGCCCTGAGAATGGCGAGGGTTCTGTCCGATGTAAACTTTCCTCACAGCTGTCGTTCACCAGAATTCTATCCGCTGTCGTTCGCCAAAACTTCATCCGAGCGAAGAAGCGCAGGAGTTCCCGCAAT
>PKXT01000195.1 GCA_003133505.1 Acidobacteriota bacterium | reverse complement strand
CATTGGCCGGATCCATCTGATAACTCCGGCGGTCGCCAAATTGCGGCGCTGATTCGGCGGCTTCGCGAAACGGGCCATAAAACCCCGAGCAATATTTTGCGGCATAGCTCAAAATCGCCACGTCGGGAAATCCACCACTGTCCAGCGCCCGGCGCATCGCTCCCACGCGTCCATCCATCATGTCGGAGGGTGCCACGATATCCGCCCCGGCCTTGGCGTGCGACACTGCCGCCGCGGCCAGCAAATCGAGCGTCGGGTCGTTCAAAATTTCATCACCCTTCACCACGCCACAATGTCCGTGGCTGGTGTATTCACACAGGCACACGTCGGTGATTACGATCAAATCCAGCTTCGCTTCACGAATCGCGCGAATGGTGCGTTGCACCGCTCCGTTATCCGCAGACGCTTCCGAGCCTTGCTGGTCTTTCTTTTNNCAAACAGGATCACCCCGGGAATTCCCAGGCCCGCGACTTCGCGGCATTCCTCCACAATTTGATCCACGGACTGCTGAAAAATTCCCGGCATCGAGCCGACTTCCTTCTTCACCTCCAAGCCCGGGCACGCAAACATAGGATAGATAAGGCTGCCGACACCCAGCCGTGTCTCGCGGACCAAAGAACGAATCGCTTCCGTGCGGCGCAACCTGCGTGGACGATGTGTGGGAAATGTCATGACGAAGAAACCGACGCCGAAGAAACCGCCGAACCATTTAACTCACTAGATTGATAATGACGGATTATCGCATTTACCAGCCCAGACGATGTTGCCCGGGTGGCTTGAATGGGTGCTTTCAATCCAAATTGCCGCATAGCCGCCGCTGTCGTCGGACCGATGGCCGCGATCCAGGTTTGCCGCGCGATGCGCTCAATCATTTCCCGTCCGACCAATTCAACAAGGGCGTGAAATGCCGAAGGGCTGGCCAGCGTAATCACGTCCACGTTTCCAAGCTCGAGTTGCCGCAGAACGCTCTGGTCAAATTCTTCCGACGGCTCGGTACTGTACGCCACGACCTCGGTAACTTCCGCCCCCGCATCTCTCAAGAGCGACGGCAGCGCATCATCAGCGCGATTGCCGCGAGGCAGCAACATTCGCGTACCTCGCATTCGCGATCCCACCTTGGCAATCAACTCCGCGGCCAATTCCCTTCCGCTGTGATGAGTGGCAACCATATTCACCGAAAAACCCGCCTCCGCAGCCGCGTTCGCAGTCGCCGGCCCCACCGCCGCTACGTGGGGCGTCGCCTTTGCGTTACCCACTAGCGGTATACCCAACTCTGTTCCGCGCTGGGCCAGGAATCGCATGGCATTCGCGCTGGTGAAAACCAGCCAATCGAATTTCCCGAGATCGCGTAGCGCCGCATCCATCGGCTGTATATTTTCCGCCTTGGCCAACCGCACCAGCGGCAACAACAATACTTTCGCGCCTGCTTCCTCGAGCTCCTGGGCCAATTCCCTAGCGTGTTCGGCCGCTCGCGTAACCATAATTCGTTTTCCGGCCAAAGGCTTCCGCGAGCTATCGGAGGGCATTTTGCCTTGCGCGTTCCAGTAGTCTTCCCGCGCCCTCTGCCAGCAACTTTTCACCTAATTCAATTCCCAAATTCCCGGGCACAGCCGCTCGGCCCCGCGCGATTCGCCGAATGGATTCGCCGCCATCCAGCGCCATTACGCACGCTTCCAGCACCAGGCTTTCGCCCTCGGTATGCGCCAGCGCACCGAGGGGAACCTGGCATCCGCCCTCCAGGCGGCCCAGCAATGCACGCTCGGCAGTCACGCAGGCACGCGTTTCAGAATCATCCAGCGCGCCCAGCAAACCCACCAGTTCGGTATCTTCGGCGCGCGTCTCAATGCACAATGCGCCTTGGCCAACGGCCGGTAGCATCACCTCCGTCGAAAACGTCTCCGCAATTTTCCGCGCCGCGCGCAATCGCTCCACGCCCGCCCGCGCGATTACCACCGCGTCAAGTTCCCCTTCATCCACCTTTGTCATTCGCGTTTCCACATTCCCGCGAAGATCGCGCACATCCAAATCCCGCCGAAATCCACGCAACTGGGCTTGGCGGCGCAAGCTGCTGGTGCCCACCACCGCGCCCGGCGGCAATTGCGCTAGTTGCAGGTGTCCTCGCGATATCAGGCAATCCCGCGCGTCGCCGCGTTTCAAAATCGCCGGGAAAATCAGCGCCGCCGGAGTTTCCGTGGGCACGTCCTTCATGCTGTGCACCGCCAAATCCACACGCCCGCTCAACAACGCCTCTTCAATTTCCTTGATGAAGACACCCTTGCTCCCCAACAGAGGAATTGCGCTTTCGGCATCGCGATCGCCCACCGTGCGGATGCGGACAATTTCCGCATCGCACCCCCACAGGCGCATCAACTCCCCGCAAACGTGATGGGACTGCCACATTGCCAGCGTGCTACCGCGCGAGCCAATTCGCAGCGTCTTCACTCGGAATTCTCGTCCGCGCCAAACAGTTCCCGCAGTATTTCGGCCCTTTCAATCCGCTCGCGCAGACCGCGCGCCCGCCGCAGTTTTCCTGATGGACCCTTCAAAAGCCTTTCCACCAGGTCGGAAGTCAATTGCTCCATTCGCTCCCGCTCCGCCGCGGAAAGATTTTCGGGTAATTGGCGCCTGTCACGCAGGAACTCGCGGCGCTCCTCGTGCATCTGCGCCCGCAGATCCTCGATCAGCCTCACCGCCGCAATGCTATTTTTCCACGCGTCGAATTTATGAATCTGTTCTTGGATCAGCGCTTCCGCGCGCGGGATCTCAGCCTCCCGCGCGTTGCGATTGCCGCTTACGATCTTATCCAGATCGTCCAGGTTATAAAGATAGAGGTTGTAAACATCCGCCGCATCGGATTGCACATTTCGCGGCACTCCCAGGTCCACGATAAAGATTGCCCGGCCTTCCCGATCGACCATCACCTTTTCGAGCGTCTCGCGATCCAGCACCGCGTCTGTCGCGCTCACCGACGTGACGATTACATCCGGCCAGCTCAGCTGGTCCGCCAGGGTTTCCCAACTCGCCGGCGCCGCTCCATAGCGCACGGCCAATTCTTCCGCCCGTTCGCGCGAACGGTTGACGATTCGCATCTCGCCAATCCCGCGCTGGCGAAGGCACCCAATCACCTGCTCCGCTACCGAGCCCGCTCCCATGATTAGCGCGCTATGGCCTTTCAGATCGCCAAAAACACTTTCCGCCAGCTTCACTCCGGCGGAGGCCACTGACATCGCATGCGCACCCAGTTCCGTTTCCGCGCGAACCCGCTTGCCGATTTCCAGCGCGCTTTGGAACAGACGATTGAGGACCGGTCCCGTCGTGCCCCGCTCCAATGCCTTTCCGTAGGCATCACGAACCTGCCCCAGAATTTCCGCTTCCCCAAGCATCATGGAATCCAAGCCGGCCGTTACGCGAAAAAGATGCTCCACTGCCGGGCCGCCAGTGTGCCGGTACAAATGGGTGTCAATGTCGCTGGGGGAAAGCCCGTGAAATGCGGTAAAAAATCCTTCCAGCGCGGCGGGCGCGTCCGCATTTTGCTCACTGGCAACGCCATAGACTTCGCTGCGGTTGCAGGTGGAAAGCACAATGGCCTCTTCCACGATGCCCCTCATGCACAATTCGTCGGCCGCATGCAGGGCCTGTTCGGAGGTAAAGGCGATCCTTTCGCGAACGCCCACTGACGCGCTGCGATGATTGCACCCGACCAAGGTCACGTCGAGGCATTCCGCCTGTACGCTTCGGACCATTAAAAATACCTATGGAAGCCGGTCATATATAGGTTCACCAGCGTATAGCTGAAAAGAACCAAAACGAAGCTCAGCGCACAAAACCGCGCCGCCCGCGGCCCGCGCCAAGCCGGCAGACCTCCCAGCCATAGGTAAAGGCCATACAGCCCGATAATCATGAACGTAAACAGTACTTTCGGATCGGTGGCGGAATAGGTCCCGCTAAGTCTTCTCTCCCAAATCAATCCGAGAACTAGTCCTGCAATCGAAGCCGCCAGCCCCATCCACACGCTGCTGCGGATCATTCTGTCCAGCACGTCCAGCGGCGGAAATCTCCAGAACGCTCGCCCCGGCCTTCGGTTTCGCAACACCCGGCTCTGTAGTATATAGATGACGCTTAGAATGAAAGATAGCGCAAAGGCCGCATAGCCCAGAATTCCCATGGTGATATGCAACGCAAGCATGGGACCGCGGCCCGGCGGGGGCGGGGGCGGCGTAGCGGGCGCAAAAATCAGCAGCGCGAGCTGCCAAACCACAATAAATGGCAGCACAAAGGCGCCAACGGACGGCCGCCGATGCCATATTTCCAATATAAGATAGGTCAGCGCAAGCAGCCAGACGAATAGCGACATTGAGCCATACAAATCGTCGTACGGAACGGTATGCACCCAGCGCGAGCGCTCCATCAGCGCCAGATAGTGTGTCAACACTCCTCCCGCCAGAAGTACCGGCGCGATACGCCCCATCCATGCCTTCTCGTCATAGAGGAAACCGGCATAGCCGGCAAGACTTGCGGCATAGAAAGCCAGACTGACGTAGGCTAGTGTGTGATGCATTGCGGATATGGTGATGTCGCGCGGAGCGACGCCTGCGCTATTATAACTATTCGCGCCGAAACCGGAAGAAATCTCGACCCACCGATGATCGCAACTTATACTCGCTAACGCTCAAAGATGCCCTACGCGCCCTATTCACGCTCATGTATGTCCCAAAAAGATATGTTTCTGCGCGCGTGCCGCTGCCAGCCGGTGGAACGAGTTCCAGTATGGATCATGCGCCAGGCGGGGCGTTATCTTCCCGAATACCAAGCGTTGCGCCAGCACTATTCTTTCCTGGAGTTATGCAAGACTCCCGAATTAGCAGCCGAGGTTTCCTTGCAGCCTTTTCGGTGCCTGGGGGTGGACGCCATCATCGTTTTCAGCGACATTCTTGTCGTCGCTGAAGCGATGGGACTGGAACTACGCGTTCCTGACAGCGGTCCTGTGCTGCCCGATCCCATTCGCGATCAGCGCGGCATCGACCGCTTGCGCGACTTTGATCCCCTGGAGGCGACTCCTTTCGTCTCACAGGCGATATCGCTGTTGTGCCACGAAGCCGGACCGGGCGTTCCCGCGCTTGGATTTGCCGCCGCTCCGTGGACGCTCGCCTGCTACATGGTTGAAGGCAGCGTTCGTGGTGAACTTAAGCGGGTCAAGCGCATGTTGTACGCCGCGCCGGATTTATTGCGCTCTCTTCTTGACCGCATCGCTCGCGCAACAGCGCGCTATCTTCACGCCCAACTGGACGCTGGCGCCGCAGCCGTGCAAATCTTCGACACTTGGGCAGGTGAACTGAGCGCCGAACAGTATGAGGGGTTCGCACTGCCAGCCACGCAAATGTTGATTCAAGAATTAAATGCGGGAGACGCTCCCGTTATCCTCTATGCGCGTGGCGCCAGCCATTTGGTGCATCCAATGGCGCGCGCGGGCGCAAATGTTCTGAGTGTGGATTGGCGCACCGACTTATCCGCCACTCGCGAGATACTCGGCCTCGGCGTCGCCCTGCAAGGCAATGTCGATCCCGCCGCGCTCCTCGCCTCTCCGGAAGTCGCTGGCCGCGCCGCGAAACGCGCCATTGAGCTCACCGGCGGCATTGGGCATATCCTGAATCTCGGGCACGGCATTCTCCCCGATACGCCCGTCGAAAACGCCCAAGCTTTTGTGGCTGCCGGAAAATCGGTTTCGCTCACTGCCGTTTCAGCGGCTCGAGGCGAAATGTGAGCCAACCAATAGCTACGGCGCTACCAGTTTTGCGGGCCTCCGACTTACACGTTTCCGAGGAGTTTCTTTCTCGCTACAACCGGCCCGGTCCGCGTTACACTAGCTACCCCACCGCGCCTGTTTGGCAGGATAACTTCCTCCCCCCTGAGCTCCTGTCCGCGTTTGCCCATGCGGAACAGAAGCGCACC
>PKXT01000078.1 GCA_003133505.1 Acidobacteriota bacterium | reverse complement strand
GGCTAATTTTCACATAGGGAATGCCGCGCTCTTGGCTCCGCCACTGGGCCAGAGTTTCTGCCGAAATTCCTAGCCGGTTTGCGACTTCCTCGGGTGACACAAGGGAAGAAGGGGAATCAGCATCTGCGGATGAAGCACGTCTCGGATGCATATCGAAATGGGCAGATGAAGCCATCCCCCTAGTTCTTTGCCTCCGCGCACGCATTGCCGTCTGTGGCCGGCCCGTTTTCGAATCGTAGCGTGCGGATATTGAACCGGCAGTCCACTCGACCGACGCGACCGTCGCGGCTCTTGAGCACGCAGATTCGCGCTTGGGTCTCATCACCAGTGAGGTTTCGAACATATTCACGGTCAACGAAAATCACAATGCTGGCATGTTTGGCTTTTGCTCCACTGCCGTACAGTCGTTGGAGCGTGGGGTGCGCGCAATCCTCGCCCTGCAAGGCCTTGCGGAGTTGAGAAACTAAAATCACGCAGCAACCGAGTTCCATCGCCAAAGCCTTCGCTGCACGCGCGAGATTTTTTTGCTGTTCCCATTCATCCTTCCCCGGAACTTCTACCAGTTCGTCGTAGTCAATCACGATAAGTTCAAGCCCCACCTTGCGCTTGAGCGCGCGGGCCGCGGCCCGAATACGCGTGACGGTCAATTCACTTTCGAGAATTCGGCATTGTTTGCACAAATGGTCTATGGCCTGAATCAGTGCAGATCGCTCAGCCTCATGAATCCGGTCTGGCATGCGCATCTTCCAATGCGGCACGTTGGCACTGCTCGCCACATCTCGACCTACCAAATGCCGGGCCAGCATTTCACCAGAGCAATAGAGCGTGTGCCATCCGCGTTCGCACGCAATACGCCGGCACTGCTGCGCCATGATTGTCTTGCCGACTCCAGTGTCTGCTGTGACAATCACGAGTTCGCCGGGCAGAAATCCTCCTATCAGCTCGTCCACCTCGTTGATACCGATCGTAATTCGAACCGCCGTTTGAGCATCAAGCGATACAAGCAATTCGATTCCGGCGTCGTAGTAAGTTTTTCCCACATCGACCGACATCTCGAGATCTTGCGATAAACGCGAGATTCCTTCTGCCGTAGCCTGAAGAAAAGCCTCCTCTGAAATGGATTCTGTCTCGAGCATCTGGCGAGCCGACTCTATAAAGTGGGCATACCGACGAATGCGAAAATGTTTTTGAATCGTCAGGATATAAGGCTCGAGGCTATGCACTCTGGGAACGTCGTCGCTAAGCGACGCGAGGAATTTGACTCCTCCGCACACCTCGCCCTCGCCACTCAACGACAGGAAGTCCCACACGGCGACAGCATTGACCGCTTCTTTTCGTTCCCGCAGGGCCAGCATGGCTTGGTAAATCTTGGCGTGATGCGGGTGGAAGAACATTTCCGGGGTAACACGCTCGAATGCCGATTCTGCTTCCTGGTTTTCCAGCAGTATCGAGCCGAGCAGATAGCGTTCATACTCTGGATTTGCATGAACCCTCGGCAAATCAACTGCTTGTTTTTTATTGGCCATTGGTTTTCGCCTCTGGATCTCGATAAATTGTTCGTGTTTGCTTCCCGTGGAGAGAAACCGAGTCTCTTAGAATTTCTAAAAGCGTAAAGGACAGGCACCCCTCTGCCTTCTGACATCTGACTTCTGACATCTGACTTCTCCCCGGGACAATGCAGGGACGCACCGGGGGACAGCTCGGGGAAACTCCGAGGACACCCGAGTGGACAGAGGCGGGACGAAGATGGGCGCACATTGTTAAGTCACTGATTGCCCACACGTTGCCTCCTTTTTTTCTCTCGTTCCATTTCGCGCCTTGACTCGTCCCTAACCAGCCGTGCAGAGTGGATTTCGCCTTTTTCGTTCTTCTTAAGAACTCCTAGCCGCAACAGTTCCCGCATGTGTCCCGCGTTTGTCCTAGGGTCTCCACGAACGGCCGCAGCCGCTTCCTTTGTCGTCCACGGACGGTCCTGGGTGAAAAGCACTCCGCGCCTGGGCATATCGAACATCAGACAGACGAGGTCGATGAAAAAACCTCGAGCCGCTTGAGAGCACGCAGAGAGGGCAGGATCGCTCAGCCAATCATGGTGATAAAACTTGAACCAGGGGAGCTTCACCATACCTACCTCTTCAGCCCCTCTCAAATCCGGAGCCTCGCAGCGGTGTTTCTGTTACTCCGGGGCGTTTGGACGCGTAATCGAGGTGCGCGCCACGGCTGACCCGGCCGAAAGCCGTTCGCGGATTACTGAAAGCTCCGCTACGGGAGGGAATTATCGGAGAACCTCTGGGGGAACGCGAGAAACCGAAATGATCTTGCGCTAGCGCAGATCCGTTTCGGATTTGGCAGACGGCTGGGTCTTCTTCAGACGGGCACGCAATTCATTTACCTCGCGGCGTGCGTCTTCTCTCAGGTTTGGCCGGTTGCGCACCAACATCNNTCCGTGGTGAACCTTCGCTTGCTTCCGCCGGCTCGTGCGGCTGCCGTGAGAAGGGTTGCGATTTCAGGCAACATTCTCCAGTGCCGGTCCTTTTGCATCTGGGGCAACTCGAAGGTCTCGACCAATCGGATTGCGAGGAAGTCTTCGTTCCTTAGATGAGACCAGCGTCGGCTGTCACGCCAACGAAGTTCTGTCTGCAGGAAATCTGCGAAGCCAGCCAAGGCGTCGGGAAGTCGCTCGAATTCGGCGAACCCACTGGGGTCAGCACCCCTTGCTGCTAGTCGTCGTAGGATTCCAATGTTTCCTGGTGGAATTCCCCTCTTTCGGAGGTCTTTAAGGTCCTTGCTGAGGTCCAATGTACGTCGGCGGGCCGTTCGCAAGCGGTCTTTCGGCACATCAGATGGTGAAACAACGCCCGGAAGTTGAAAGGGGGGCGACATATCCCTGCTGATTTCGATTGCAGTATCGATGAGGAGATCGACCGGCTGCAGAGGAGCAACCAGATGGCCTAAACGATGCGTGAGTTTCGCTAGGGCCGTCTTGGCACCGGGATGACGCATAATTTTCCGCCAAGTCTCCTGACGTTGATCCTCAATCCGGAAATCAAATGCGCGTGGTGAAGACAGTCTTCCCTCTATCTGGGCGCTGAATTCGGACCAAGAATAGATGCAGTCATAGCCGGCAACTCGCAAGGCTGCATTTACGATGGGGAATAGGAGTTTCTCCATTCGGGCCACTCGGCCTCGGGCCACCCGCTGAATGCTTTCGCACATGCTGAGGACCGTCATGAGCGCAACCGGGTGCAGTCTTGATGTGGTGGAACCCCGCACATGGGCCAAGCTGGCCACACGGGATCCGATTATGTTGAGGATTTGTGCGGCAGCACGTCCCTCCCGCAGCCTCGAAGGCAAGCTCACAAATTGAATCTGACCGATCTTCGCAATCTCCAATATCGCCGGTCTTGCCTTCGGGTCTTGGAAAACTCCGCGTTTCAGTTTCGATTCCAATTCATGCTGTGAGATCTGCGATGTGTCCTCTTGTGCGTTAGTTAAGCTCTGACTCCCCGGCAGTGTTGTCCGCGTCGGAGAGATGCGAACGTCAGCCGAGTTGGGAGGTCTTGGAAGCATCGTTCGTCATCAGTAAATGTTACGTCGTTAAATCTGCTGCTCATCTTAATCCAGGTGGCGCGCTCAGGTAACCAGGATTCTCTGGCCCAGCCGAAGTAAGTGAGAATTTCACTCGAGGACGACGGCGATGGTGAAAGTTCCCCCGTTTCTGGTCCAGTCAGGCGGCTAAATTTCTGGGCTCTGTTGACGTGCCTGAGATGGGGCTAGCCCCGCGCTCGCCAAAGTTTCTGAAACAGCCTTACCGTCGCCGGCCCGTGCCCGGCGTAGTGATTATTCGCGTATGCATACACGCTGGGGCCGCGGCGCACCGCCCGATCGCACACCTTCACCCATTCCTGCAGAGGCTCACGGCAATCGCGAATCGTCTTGTCCCATGTTTTCGTCAGCCGCTCGATTCCTTTGCGATCCCCCAACCAGCGGATGTAAGTGAAATCGGCGGTAATGGGATCCATGCGCTCGAACCACTTCGCCGGTCGCGGCATCCACGACTGATCTATCAGCGCAAGCGCGATGCCTCGCTCGCGAAGCGCATCCGCCAGTTTGGGCACGAGCCACGCCTTGTTGCGAATCTCGACGGCAAAACGATAACCGCCCGGCAACTTGTCCAGAAAGGGCATCAAGCGCGCCAGCAAGTCATCGACATGAAAGAATACAGCGTCGGAAAACCGCGGAAACTGAAGGAGTAGCGGGCCGACACCACTACCGACACCAGACCGCTTAAGCGCCAAACCGTCGAAGTGGCTGTGTTGCAGTAAGAGTCTTGATATGATAGGCGTACGCTCTCCGTGCCGGAGTGGCGGAATGGCAGACGCAGCGGACTCAAAATCCGCCGGGACCTAGTCCTGTGTGGGTTCGACTCCCTCCTCCGGCACCATTTTTTTTACTGAGTTTGGAATTTAACTTCTAGCCTTTCCCTTCCTGCGACTCACCATCCCGCCCACAGGTTGTCACCCTGCTCAAATGGCCGGCCGTAGCTTCCCGCTGCCTATGAGCAGCACAGCCGCCTTCACAACGGGAAAAGGGAAGGAGTTGTCGCGTCAATCGCGGCGGCGCGGATGGGAATAGTGACGGGTTCAAGTTGGGGAAAATTCTCGACGAGCGTTGACGGCGCTTTGGCGCGCTCGCCGCTAAGCATATTGATAAGCTGGAGAGCATTTACGGCGCCTTTGCCGCCAAAATGATTGTTGGTGATTATAAACGTGGTGGGCGCGCTCGCGGTCACAGTGCGAATGCGATCGGCCCAGGGCTGCAGCTCGGCTGCGGTGTATAGATAGTTGTAGCGCTCCGTAGGCGACAGCGCGGGGTCATCGCTGAACCAGGTATCATACCGGCGGCCGTGCAGGCGGACGTAGCCAATTTGGGCGGTGGTTCGCTCCGATGGGTTCAGCGAGCGGCCGATGAGTGGCTGATCAATGTTACAAAAGCCCGCGCCGTGCTTACGCAGCAAATCGTAAAATCTCTCGTCATTCCAGGACGAATGGCGCATCTCGACCACCAGAGGGTAATCGGAAAAGCGAATCAGCAACGCGGCCAGCAACGCTTCCTTTTCCGCTTCGCGGTGAAACGAAAAAGGGAACTGGAGGAGCACCGCGCCCAGCTTGCCGGCATCGCGAATCACGTCGAAACCGGCGCGCACCACCCGTTCATCTTCGGACGTAGCGCCTTGCTCATGGGTGAATTTCTTCCACAACTTGGCGGTGAAGAGAAAACGGGGATTGGCGTTTACCTGCTCCAGCCACCTCTGGCAGATTTCCGGGCGCGGCGGCTGATAGAACGATGTGTTGATTTCAAGGGTGTCGAAAAACTCCGATAAGTAGCCGGCCTGGTGAAAGCCGCGCGGAAGGCGACGGGGATAGACAATGCCAGCCCAGTCCTTGTACGCCCATCCTGCCAAACCAATGCGCAGCGCCACGACGCCTCCCGGCCAATCTCTTGTTTTGGAATTATCTCATTTCGGCCATTACGGGCTTAAGTAAGGGTCGCCATTCCCGCTGCGCGAAACCTGATGACACAACCAGGCTTGTTTGATATAAATTGGGGCGCGTGCGAGGGACAACGTGGAATTCCCAGCGTTCCGCGCAAGATTCATCCTAAAGGAGATTTTATGAGAAAACTCGATCTTGCAGCCGCAGTTTTGATAATTCTGGTTTCGTCGTCAGCTTGTCTGGCGCAGCAGTCTCCGACCAAATCCAGCGCCGCCTCAAGACCCAAAGCGATTATGGTGGACCCGAGCAGCCTGAAATACGGGCCGCTGCCTTCCTGGGCAGTTTCGGGAACGCCATCGGTGGAGAACACGGGCACGTTCGAGGTGGCCGTCCTGGCCGGCAATCCGTCGAAGTCTGGGTTTTACGTCGTGCGCGCGCGTTGCACCGATGGTTATAAAATCGCGCCGCACTGGCATCCGACCGCGGAAAACGTGACGGTGATGCAAGGGCAGCTCTCGGTTGGGATGGGATCGAAGTGGGATTCGGGCGCGATGAAGGCGATGCCCACCGGCGCATTTGCCTCAATGCCCGCCGGCATGCGCCACTACGTTCAATGTAATGGCGATACGGTGCTGCAAATTGATGGACAGGGGCCATTGAAGCTTGAGTTTGTCAGCGCCATGCCACCTGCGCGACCCATGAAAAGGGCGTCCGCTAGAGCTTCAGGGCAATAAAACTGCCCGGCGAAATCAATTCAGCTTTTTTGATTGATCTTCCGCTACGGCTTCCAGCGGAGGATGGGCTTGCGGGCGGCGGCGACTTCGTCGAGACGGCAGACGCGTGTGGAATGAGGCGCGGTCTTCACTAACTGGGGATTTTGCTCGACTTCTTCGGCGATGGCGCGCATGGCTTCGATGAATTGATCGCACTCCTCGCGTGATTCCGATTCCGTCGGCTCAATCATCAGCGCGCCGGGAACAATCAGCGGAAACGCGGTGGTGTAGGGATGGAAGCCGTAGTCAATCAGGCGCTTGGCGATGTCCATGGTGTTGACGCCGCTTTTTTTTTGGCGCGAATCGCTGAAAACCACCTCGTGCATGGAAGGCAGATTGTAGGGCAGGTCGTATAGGTCTTCGAGATGCTTGCGAATGTAATTCGCGTTTAGTACCGCGTCTTCGGTGGCTTGGCGAATGCCCGGGCCGTAAGCCAGTGTATAAGCCAGCGCCCGCAAAAGAACACCAAAATTTCCCGCGAACGCGCGCACCCGTCCGATGGACTGCGGCCGTTGTGAATCCAATGCCAACTGCCCGCCTTCGCGCTCGACCAGGCGCGGGACGGGCAGAAAGGGTTCCAATTTTTTCTTGACCAGCACCGGACCCGCGCCGGGGCCGCCACCGCCATGCGGAGTGGAAAAAGTTTTGTGCAGATTCAAGTGCANNTTCATGTTCGCGCCATCCATATACAGAAGCGCGCCCCGCTGATGAAGGATTTCCGCTATTTCGGCGATTCGCTCCTCGAAAACTCCCAGGGTGCTGGGATTGGTAAGCATAAGAGCGGCGACGTCGTCGGTGACATATTCGCGCAAGTGGTCAGTATCGAGTTGGCCGCGCGCGTTGGACTTGATGTTTTGCACTTCATAGCCGGAAATAATCGCCGATGCGGGATTGGTGCCGTGCGCGG
>PKXT01000170.1 GCA_003133505.1 Acidobacteriota bacterium | reverse complement strand
AAATTTCGGACGAAGATATTCCTTTCTAGCGCTGGGCGCGGGGGGCCTTACTGTTGCATGCCTTTCTTGCGCTCTTCGTCTAGCCGCCGGACTTCTTCTTCGAACTTTGTCTTCTGTTCGGAAGTTAGAACAAGTCGAATCTGGCTGCGCGCATCATGGCGGATCGCATCATATTGAGGTTCGACCTGATCATCCAAAGCGTGGAATCGCTGGTGGGCGGCGTCCACAATGGCTTCCACCCGCGATTTCTGCTCCGGCGTGAGATCCAAATCATGCGAAAGTCGAGTGACTATTTCCGCGCGGCTGAGATGAGAATAATGTCCCGCGGACTCAGTGTCATGGGGGTGCCTGCGCAAATAGAGGAAAGCTCCTAATGCGCCCAGCGCTATACCGATCACGAAAAGGACGATGACCAGAGCCGTGGTCCGTCGGACTGTGGCGCTAGCGGCCATGTTCCTCCGCGATAGCAGCCATCAGCACGTCGTTGGTGGCGGCGGTAACGTGCGCAGGCTCGGGCATCAGGTCCAACGTCCTGACTTGCGATGTTGCAGGCTTGAGTGGCTGATGCGCCCACATCGTGGCGGAGAGCAACGCGCCCAAAGCCAATGCGGCTGAGAACGCGAGACGCCTAACCATTACCTCCAGCGGATGCCAGCGCAATCGCTCCTCTTCCTTACGTGATTCCTCTCTGGCAATGACATTCATCACCCGCCGCGTGAAGATATCACCGGGATCAGCGGCAGGTGCGCAGTAAGTACGCAGCAACTCAGTACCACTGCGGGCGCGCTTCAGCGCATCAGAGCATTTCCCACACTTCACAAGGTGCGCATCCACACCCCGGATCTGCCTGGAGAGCAAATGGCCATCCAGATATTCCTCCAGCAGCGGTTCCTGGGCCCGGCATGCGCCGAAGCGAGATGACATTTTCCACATCATGACTGGCGCCTCTCTGACGGGAGCTTCGCGGTTTTATTTTGGCGGCTTGAATTATTGCCCTTGTCGCGGTCGCGAAATTGAACCAGCCGCGCGCGGGCGCGAAACAACCGTACCTTCACGGTATTCACGTTTAGCCCCAGAAATTCGCTCACTTCCTGAACCGAAAAGCCTTCCACTTCCTTCAACATCAACATTTGGCGGTCTAATACATCAAGCTGGGCGAGTAAATGTTCCACCTGTTGTTTCATGGCGATATGATCCGCCGCGCTGCCCACGCCTATTTCAGCGGAGGCATTCTCGAGGGCGTGGGCCTGCGCCTCAGTCAGTTCAGCCTCAAGAACCTGGGGCCGGGAACGGCGGCGGCGTAAATGATCCCAGCACTCATTGACGGTGATCTTGTAAAGCCAGGTGGAAAGAGCCGAACGGCTATCAAAACGAGGGAGCGAAACATAAGCTTTCAGGAAGACCTGCTGAGCGACATCCTCGGCATCTTCATGGCGCCGCAGAATGCCCACGGCCACCGAAAAGACGCGGCGCTGGTGACGATGGACGAGTTCCGCATAAGCCTCGCTGTCGCCTTTCTGGGCGAGGCCAACCAGCCGGGCTTCATCCGATTGTCGCTCCACACGATCGGCGGCAACCCGGGACAACCGGGCAGCAATGCCGGATCTGATTGCGGGAAGCGCAGCCACGGAAGCAGTCACATCTTTTAAGACGTTAGCCATGGGTGGATGGTTTCAGGCGCCGGCCGGCCATTGGACGCCTTTGGGGGGCTCACCCAGGTACTGTGCGGCTCGCCACGGCGATGGTAGTACTTTAAATGCCTTGATACCAAAATTAACACTTGTATCTGAATATATTGCCATGGAATAATATCCACATGATAATCGGAGAGCGTTTGCGCTTACTGCGCGAGACAAAAAACCTTTCACAGGGCGATATTGAGAAGCGGACAGGTCTGCTCCGCTGCTATATATCCCGTGTGGAAAATGGCCACACCGTTCCATCCATCGAAACACTGGAAAAGCTGGGCCGAGCAATGGAAGTTCCGCTCTATCAGCTATTTTACGACGGCGACGAGGCACCTGAGCTCCCCAATCTTCCAAAGCGGACAACCGCTGACGAGATTGCATGGGGCGCAACCGGCAAAGAGGCCCGGTTTCTTGGGAACCTGCGTCGCACGCTCGGCCAGATGGATGATGAGGACCGGCGGCTGCTGTTGTTCATGGCTCAAAAAATGGCCAGCCGTTAAGCCCGGTGATGTGGCGGCTTTAGGGCCGCCAACCGGGTCATTTGAAAATCATTCCCATTCGATGGTGCTGGGCGGCTTGGAGCTGATGTCGTAAACCACGCGGTTCACGCCAGTCACCTCGTTAACGATCCGGGCAGATATCGCTTCCAGCACGCTTGCGGGCAAGCGCACCCAGTCGGCTGTCATGGCATCCTCNNGACTCCACTACACGAACGGCAATGGTGTACCCATACGTTCGATCATCCCCCATTACCCCCACGCTACGGACAGGTAATAGCACCGCGAAAGCCTGCCATACTTTTTCGTAAAGACCCGCATTTTGAATCTCCTGCACGACAACGGCATCGGCACCCCGCAGAATTTCCAGACGATCAGGAGTAATTTCTCCCACGATCCGTACTGCCAGGCCGGGCCCGGGAAATGGATGCTTCACCAGAATTTCATGTGGGAGGCCAAGTTCCCGGCCAATACGGCGGACTTCATCCTTGAAGAGATCGCGCAACGGCTCGACGAGTTGAAATTTCATATCGGCGGGCAAACCGCCAACGTTGTGATGAGTCTTGATTGTGGATGAAGGCCCACGGACGGATACCGATTCGATGACATCGGGATATAGCGTACCCTGCACAAGGAACGCAGCTTGGGTGCCGCTCGGTAGACTGCGATATCCTTCACCGAAACCGTCTCGCAGTAAGACCGCCGCCTGCTCGTCAAAAACAGCAATGAACTCGGCCCCAATACGCTTTCGTTTTTCTTCCGGATCGGTTACGCCTTGCAAACGTCCCAGAAAACGATCCGAAGCATCTACTCCCCTAACGTTGAGATGTAAACGATCACGCAGCAATTCCAGTGTGGCGGCGAATTCGTTCTGGCGAAGCAATCCCGTATCCACGAATACGTTTACCAGGCGATCGCCAATCGCGCGATGGACCAGCACAGCGGCGACTGCGGAATCCACGCCGCCGCTGAGCGCGCAAATCGCATGGCCGTCTCCGACACGCTCGCGAATGGCCGCCACACTCTCGGCAATGAAACTGGCGCTGCTCCAATTCGCGCGCGCGCCACAAATTTCGTACACAAAATTGCGCAGGATTTGCTCGCCGTCTTCGGTGTGGCGAACTTCAGGATGAAACTCGACGCCGTACATCCGGCGCTCGGAATTTTCAATCGCGCCGACAGCATTGCCCGTGCGCGCCGTCATGGAAAATCCATCCGGCAGCGAGGCTACATGGTCACCATGGCTGTTCCAGACCTTAAATTGCCAGGGGAGGCCACGAAACAGCTTTGATTCCTGTTCCAAATCAACATCCAGGCGGCCGGGACCATACTCGCGCCGCTCGGCTCGCTCCACGTGACCGCCCAGGTTGTAAGTCATCCAATGCATGCCGTAGCAAATACCAAGAATGGGAATGCCCAAACCCAAAACGCGTGGATCGCAGACGGGAGCGGCGGGATCGTACACCGAACAGGGGCCGCCAGAAAGAACAATACCAATGGGTTTTTGCTCTTGAATCGTCTCAATGGAAGCTGTGCATGGAAGCACGGAGGAGAAAACCTCCTGTTCACGAATGCGCCGGGCTATTAATTGAGTATATTGCCCGCCAAAATCCAAAACGACGATTCCACCCGTCACGCTCAAAATCATTCCCCCGATATTTTTCGCATTTGAAGTCGTTGATTGCCAAATCCCAACATTGCGTCATTGCACCACAATATTTACCAGCTTTCCGGGAACGACCACTGTGCGCATGATTCGCTTTCCGTTAATGAAAGGAGCGACCTGTGGCGTTGCCAGCGCCAGCGACTTCACTTCGTCATCGGAAACACCCTCACTAACCACGAGCTTGCCACGCAGCTTTCCATTCACTTGAATGATTAACTCGTATTCGTCGGCGTGGATCAAATCCTCGCGCAGCGCTGGCCACGCCTGGCGACCAATGCCATCGAAGTAACCGAGCATCGCCCATAGCTCTTCGGCAAGGTGTGGCACGAAAGGGGCCAGCATCAGCACGAGCATTTCGGTTACCTGTTTCACGACTGCGGGACGCGCACCTTGATCGAGCGGCTCCTGCTCGTGCAGCGTATTTACCAGCTCCATGATCAGAGCGATGGCGCTGTTGAAATGCCAGCGCGATTCGAAATCACGCGTCACCCGCTCCAGGGTCTGATGCGCTTTGCGCAGCAGAATCTGCTCTTTCGGCGAAAACAGAGTCATCTGAAACGAAGCATCAGGCGTCCCGCTGGGCGGCTCGCCTGCCAGGTGTCGCCAAGTTTCCGCATGTTGCTCCACGAAGCGATGCAGGCGGTGAAGGAATCGTGACGCTCCTTCGATAGCGTCTTCATTCCATTCCAGGTCTTTTTCAGGCGGCGCAGCGAACAGGGTGTAAAGGCGTCCGGTATCCGCGCCATATTTCTCCGACATTTCCGCGGCGCCCACGACATTGCCCTTGGATTTCGACATGGTAACGCCGCCCTTTTGCACCATGCCCTGGGTGAATAGCCGACGTATGGGTTCATCATGGTCTACCAGCCCCAAGTCCTGCATCACCTTGCAGAAAAACCGCGTGTAAAGAAGATGCAGGATCGCGTGGGTGATTCCGCCGACGTATTGGTCAACAGGCAGCCAGTATTTCGCAATCGCCGGGTCAAAAGGCAGATGCGTGTTGTGGGGATCCGTGTAGCGGTAAAAATACCAGGACGAATCCATGAACGTGTCCATCGTATCGGTCTCGC
>PKXT01000196.1 GCA_003133505.1 Acidobacteriota bacterium | reverse complement strand
CGGTTGTGAATCATCAGATGGCCCGAACTGCAGCGTGTAATTGTAGCGTATGTGGCCTTAAACGCTGCCGGATTGATAAGGTAGTCACGGAACTACTTTATCAGGCAGAGCAATGTGTGGTTTGGGTCGATGTACAGCCGCAGCGCTGTGCGTCCGAATCCCCCCGAAGACCCCGAAGTGCTCCCTGAAACGCTGTGAGGCGCGCGCGCAACAGGCAGCAGCCAGAACTGAAATTTCGTTTCGGGGCCATTCGTAACTACGTCGCCAAGGGAAACGAGTTTGCCATTTGTGCCGACCTTGGAATGATTGCTCTCGTCACTGCCAATCTGATGGCCAACGATCCCGCCGCTTGGCCGGGGACTGGCCGCATAAAGGGGGACGGGCAAAGTAAACGTATCAGACACGCCATCCTGGAAAAGCGTGCCGCGAATCTGAATTTTTCCGTCTGTGAAAACGCGGGTCTGAAACTCGATACGGTATTCAGGGAGACCAGTCTGGCCGACATATTCATCGAAAAACCAATCCATTCTGTGGCCGCCTTCCAAGCCCATTGCGGGAGTCATGTGATTTTCGACCGCGTGCTGCAAATCGGCCGTGGAAATAGCCTGAAAGCGGTGCTGTTCCAGCAAATCGCGGAGAACGGCCTCAAAGCGGAAATCGGGATCTTGCGTGTGCCCGCCCTGTGCGCCGCTGCTTGGTGATTCTTTGTCGGACATAACAGCGTCGGCGGATGTTTCCGTCGCCCCCTCCGCGGCGCGCGCGTTTGAACCGCGCAGCATCATCCGCAGCATGTGAATCACCCACGTCCCCTTGCCGTAAAGAATCGAGTCGTATGCAGTGGGCGCCTGTGGAGACTGGAGGCGATAGCCGAGTGAGAGCGGCCCGACGGATTCGACGCTCTCTTTCGAGTCTCCCGAGCCGGGAATCACGGCGGTGAGTTGCTGGCGGAAGGATTCCAGCCAGTTATCCATCACGTGGGCGGCTGGCTGGCGTGAGTCGGAATACATCAGCGCAAGATAATTGGCCATCGCTTCCAAAATCCAGGTGTCGCGGTAGCTATCGACGCCCACGGTGTTTCCCCACCATTGGTGAGCCACCTCGTGATAGGGAACGAGCTGGCTCAATTCTTCCTGTGCCTGACGCACTGCGCCAGCTTGTTGCTGCGCTTGGCTCGGAAGGAACGCCAGCGTCGGCAGATAGATGAGGCCCGGCCATCCCTGACCGAATGAGCCGGGAATTTGCACAATGGCGAGACGGTCAAACGGAAATGGTCCATTCCATTTTTCCAGGAAGCCGATTGAGTCGAGAATTTTCCCGCCAAGAAGTGATAGGGCCGCAGTGGGATTGGGCAAGTGGCTGCCCGGTGCGAGAACTGGCGCGTTTTTTTCGGAGTTGAATTCTGGCGGCGTCGGCGCGTTGCCCATGAATTCGCTAATGGTACCGTTCGCGGTTGCTATCCTTTGCGCAATAGCCTCTTCCAATTGGCGGTTGGCATAGACGTCAACCTGGATGGAGGAATCAGTGGAACCGCCTTTTACGGTATGCCGGACATATTCGCCAAGATTGAATCCCGCAACGGACACGGGCTGAGGAATGATCCAGCGGGCCGTCCGCATTTCGCCTTCGGCATGTTCCTCCACTTGCATGCCAGGCGCCACCAGGGTCAATTGGCGTGGCCAGCGAAATGAAAGTTCAAAGGGAGAGAATCGATCCGGCCCCGGGAGGCTGGCATACCAGCTTCCGCGCTCGGCGACAAAAAGCACTCCATTTCCGGCGTCAGAGATCACTGTGCCGTGATAGGAGACGCGAAGTTCATATTCCCCGCCAGCGATCGAGGGCTGAGCAAGGGCCACTAGAACATCACCTCCTGCGCCTGATGTTGCGCCATGGGAGTCAAATTGGGCGCTCTGAAAGAACGTCAAAGGCTGACTTGCGCCACCGGCAGCTTGTTGGACAATCTGACTGGCGTGAAGTTCAGGTGCCAGGTGCAGGGGCAGGATACGCTCGCCGGGCCGTACGCAACGAATTTTGAGTATGGTTTCGCCATCCAGGCTATGGTCCTCGTGAATCGTAGTGGTCACCGCATAAGAGGACGGTTGAAAATCGCTCCATTCAGCTACGCCAGGCTGGGTGGAGAGCAGAGACGTCCAAACGTCGTAATGCGGGATGCCATTCGCTAACTTTGTTTGGCCCACCAGCACCGGTTCCTGCCTGCGCGGGTCAACTAGAACGTCAAACGCGCCAATTGGCCCTCCGGAGAGACCCGCGTAGAAAAAAGGGCGCGGCTGCTGGGCAAGCAAATCCGATAGCACACGTAAAGATTGCCAGGAGCCAAGATTTCCCAATACAGCATTCCAGGGGTCTGAAAAGGATGCGTCGGGGACCCCGGTAGCGCCCTGTTCCATAAGCTGGCGCCGCAGACTGTCGGCGGTATCACCGGTGAAGCGAAGATAAGCGCGAGAAAAACCCTGATCGAGCAAAGGAACTCCAACGAATCGAAGGAGCGATAGTTTCTCGGAAGGCTGCCGGGGCAGCAAAATTACGCGGCCCGCACCGGTGAAGACGGCTCCAGTGATTCGACCGCGGATAGGAGCATAAAAAGCAAGTCGGCCCTGGGTCAGGCTCAGACTTACAGGCCCTCGCCGCAAATGGAGATCTTGCACTTGATATACAAGGCCCGCGTCCAAACGAAGCGCTCGAAGCTCCTGATAAAGGGCGGTCACATCACCGGCAGGGAGAGCGGGGCGCCGCTCTGAATCAGAAACTGTGGTAACGACATCTGGCGTGGGAGCGGGAAGCTGGGGTTGTTGGATGCGCGTGGAGGCACAAGCGAGAATCAAGAGTAATGAAGGAAGCCCGCGATGAACAACTGGCATTGAATTTATTCGCGAGCGATTGCCTGCACATGCCTGAATGGCATTGCGCGCGTCCCGCTAGATCCCCCAATTGCCGATGGCGAGGCACCATCGAACTATAAGGTGGCCAGCAACCCCGCGAGAAGAGCCGCCCGTTCGGGAAGACAGCGAAGCACGATGGATTCACCATGCGTGTGCGCCCCCTCGCCAATTGCCCCAAGGCCGTCAAGTGTAGGGACACCGAGCGCGGCGGTGAAGTTCCCGTCGGAGCCTCCGCCGGTTGACCCTTCGCGCAAATCGAGGTCCAACTTACGGCCTATTTCCCGAGCGTGGCGAAAGAGAGCGCTTACGCCCGCGTCGCGAATGAGCGGCGGGCGGTTAATTCCTCCACGAACTTCCAGCTTCGCACCTTTGAGGATTGGGGTAAGTTTTCTAAGCCGCGCGGCCAGAATTTGCGCGTCTTTCGCACGGCTGAAACGTATGTCCACGTGGCCCGTCGCGGAATCGGGAATCACGTTCGAAAAACCTCCGCCNNGCTGATTACGGTGGGGGCCACTGTAAGACCGTGTGCAGGATCGCTCCAATGGGCCATTTGGGCGAGTTGCAGGCACAACTCATGTACCGCATTCACTCCCGCGCCTGGATTTACGCCCGCATGAGAGGATTTTCCGGTTATATGCAATTCAACCTCGCCCATCCCCTTGCGCTCTGTTTTCAACAGGCCTTGCGGGCCCAGCGACGACTCCAGGACCAGCACGGCTGCGCTACGCGCAGCTTCGCGCTCGATTTCCTGACGGGACGCTTCGCTTCCAATTTCCTCGTCGGTGGTCCATAGAAAAACAATGCTCTTGTTGGGCGAAGGGCCAGCGCGGCGAAGGGCATCCACAGNNATGTCGTATACGCCGGGGCCAAATGCGCGATCTCGGGTCACACGAAACGGCATTCGCGCGAGTGTGCCCATCGGATAGACCGTGTCCAGATGCCCCAGCACGAGAATTTGATTTCCCGGAATGGGTGAATTAGGCGCGCGTGATTTATTCGGGCTGCATGATTCGGAGGTCTGTCCTGTGGCCGGCAATACAGCACGAACTAAGTCTCCCCGGTTCGGACGGCGTAATAGGCGAACCTCGGTAGCGCGTTTCGTCCACTCGTTCGATACTAGTTTGCTCAACCGATCCACGGCGGCTTTTTCAGTGCTGGGCGATTCCAGTTCCACCAGCCCCCGAAGAAGGTGAATCATCGCAGCCCGCTGGCCCTCAAGGTAGCCGGCGATTGCCCGGAGTCGTTCGCGGGGAATCGTGTTTGCGGAAGACATAACAGACTAGATGCTAACAACGCCGCGCCAGGCGGGCAATGGAATCTGTCAAATGCGACGCTCGCTAACTTAATCATCAAGCCCTTTCCAGCAAGCAGCGTTTCGCCAGTTTCCTGTTTCCGGTACAATTAACAGGTTAAGCGCACGGATTTACCTTTCATCCAACAGATAGCCAGGAGAAACAGGTGTTGGTCTACGATACCATCGGGATTCAGCAGATTCTCCCGCACCGTTATCCGTTTCTTATGGTCGATACCATCGTGGAAATGGAACGGTTCAAGCGCATCGTGGCGATAAAGAACGTCACCATCAATGAAGCCCATTTCGCGGGCCATTTTCCCGGCAAGCCGGTGATGCCGGGCGTCCTGATTATTGAATCCATGGCCCAGGCGGGTGGACTGCTGCTGCTGCAGGAAATTCCGGACCGCGAGAACAAACTTCTATACTTCGTGGCAATTGACGAAGCGCGATTCCGCCGGCCGGTGGTACCGGGAGATCAACTCCGCATTGAGATTGACGTGCTCCGGTTTCGCACCAACTCATTCTGCAAGCTGGCCGGAAAAGCATTGGTTGATGGCGAGATCGCCGCGGAAGCAAAGCTGATGTGCAAGACAGTCAATCGTGAAGACGCCTAAATCCGCATGAAGCGTAATATTCACCCACATGCCATTGTTTCTCCCAGCGCCCGCTTGGGCGAAGGCGTCCACATAGGCGCGTTCGCCATCGCTGGCGACGATGTGGAGCTCGGTCCGGGATGCGTCCTGGAGGCCCATGCTGTCGTACAGGGGCCCGCGCAATTTGGACGCGACAATCATTTCTATTCACATTGCGTAATTGGCGGCGAACCGCAAGACTTGCGCTTTGATGGGGAAAAATCCCGGTTGGAAGCGGGCGATTCCAACCGGTTCCGCGAATTTTCCACTGTGAATCGCGGCACCGCCCATGGCGGGGGCGTGACGCGCCTTGGCAGCCACAACCTGATCATGTCCTACGCCCATATTGGGCATGATTGCCAGATCGGCAGCCATACCCTTTTCATCAATGGTGCGACCTTGGCGGGACATGTGACCGTGGAAGATCACGCCACCGTCGGGGCGTTCTGCCCCGTACATCAATTTTGCAGAATTGGAAAATTTGCCTATATAGCCGCGCAGACGGTGATTACGCAAGATGTGGCGCCTTTTTCCAAGGTGGTTGCGCCACGCGAAACCAAGTGTTACGGAGTGAATTCCATCGGTCTGGAGCGAAACGGCTTCAGCGCCGAGCGTATTCAGTCCGTCGAAACCGCCTTTCGCTTTCTTCTACGCTCCAAGCTCAACACCACGCAGGCCCTCGAAAAGATTCGCGAAACTCTCGAAGGCTCCTCTGACGTCTCAGACTTGGTGCAGTTTATCGAGTCCGCTGAGCGCGGCCTGACCAAGTAGGAGGGCCGCGGGCCATTTTGCAGGATAGTCAAACCACCAAAGGCTGGGGACTAATCGCCGGAAACGGTAAATTTCCGTTTCTGGTTCTGGATGCGGCGAGAAGCCGCGGAATCGAAATGACTGTGTTCGCCATCCGCGAAGAAGCATCCCAGGAATTGGAGCAATCCGCTACCCGCCTGCACTGGATTGGGTTAGGTGAACTGAGTCGCACACTCGACTTGATGCACGCGGAGAGCGTGACCCAGGCGGTGATGGCCGGCCAGGTGAAGCACAACCGAATTTTTCAGCTCCTGCGCCCGGACTTGAAGTTAATGCGCCTACTGATGTCGCTCGGAACGCGCAATACGGATTCGCTGATTGGCGCGGTGGCGCGAGTACTGGAGGAGGAGGGCATTCACCTAGTGAATTCAACGGCCTTCCTGCAACCGCTGGTACCTCAAGCTGGCATCCTGACGCAACGCGCGCCCGATGACGAGGAGTTGGCCGATATGGAATATGG
>PKXT01000282.1 GCA_003133505.1 Acidobacteriota bacterium | reverse complement strand
CCCATTGCCGGGCACGCGGTCATACGAGGGAATTTCGGCACCGGGGCCGCACTTATCATTGTTGTGGTAGTGATTTTGGTTCTTTGAGTGAAAATCTGGGACTTTGGACATGTTTATTTTCTCCTATGGGTGACAATACCGCGATGGGTTACACCACTAACGCCAAGATTGATACGCATTTTAGAATCACACTTCGAGCATCGCACCACTATTTTCATGCCTTGAGCGTTATGCTCCCTCCGCTCTTTGGTCACATGTAAATCAGGCGATGGGCATGGACAGCGCAGTTCTTTCGGGCCAGTTCGGACGGCACTCTGCCACTTAAATTTAGATTTTTTTTCTGCCATAGCCTTGTTTCCTCCAACGGGCTTTTGCTGCCTTTTCTGCTATCTGTGAACGTTTGCGGCGGCTGAGGCTGGCGGCGCGAGCCTTACCGCCTTTCAGTCCGCCTAATCGCCCTAGAGCGACGGCGGCGGGGTTTTTGGGCGATTCGGCTGGCGGTTGGTATTTTGGGGCTTGGCCGGTCGCTTCAAGCATTATCTGGTAGGCCAGTTGGTTCGGGTCACGCGGGCGTTTCGATAAGCGGTCACGCATGAAGTCAGTATGGGGCAAGGCCAATTCCGAGTCAATACCCACAGTGGGCAAACTGACCCACTACCCACGCGTACCATTGCTTGTTGTGGCAACGTGAAAATGTCACCCTAATGGCAACGTGAAAATGGTACCCCTCAGGGGCCTCTTCAGTACCAGCGGTGTGTGGCGGCATGGCTTTGCGGGTCATTCCCGATAGGATCAGCAGCCTCTCGGATTTGCAACTGCCGCGTGTAATCGAACACATGTGCGAGGAGCAGCGCGGCCTGATTCTGGTTACTGGTGCGACCGGCTCGGGAAAATCCTCCACTCTGGCGGCGATGGTGGATCGCATCAATTCCCGGCGCGTCGAGCATATTATTACCATTGAAGATCCCATTGAATGCCTGCGTCGCGACAAGAAATGCTTTATCAATCAACGCGAAGTTGGTTTGGATACGCCGACGTTTGCTATCGCTCTTCGCGCCGCGCAGTACCCCGATATCGTCCTGGTAGGCGAAATGCGCGATTTGGAGATAAGATCCGCAACCCTGCTGGCTGCGGAGACGGGCCACTTGGTGCTTTCCACATTGCATACCTTGGACGCTACGGAAACAATCCAGCGGATCATCACCGTTTTCCCGGCCCACGAGCAGAAGGTTGTGCGGTTGCAACTGGCGTCCGCGCTTCACGCGGTAGTCAGCCAGCGGCTGGTGCCGCGGTCCGACGGCCTGGGCAGAGTTCCCGCGGTGGAAGTGATGGTTTCCACGGGATACATCCGCGATTGCATCGTGAATCCCGACAAGACGCGCCTGCTCCGCGGCGCCATTGCCGAAGGGGCCAGCGAATATGGCATGCAAACGTTCGATCAATCGCTATAAGGCCTGTATTCTCAGCAGTTGATTACGCAGGAAGAAGCCCTGCTTCACGCTTCAATGCCCGCTGACCTCCGCCTGCGCATGCAGGGTGTACGTTCGGCTTCCGACGCGCAGGAGGATGAAATGTCCAGCGCGTTTGAGCATAGTTTGAGCTGACCCGAGCGTTGTCTTACCCTCGCGAGTTTGGCATATGGCCGTGGAAACTAGCCCGCAACTTAAACTGTGGTGGTATGCCAGTCGTCGTGTTGGGCCAGAAACAAGTGGCCCTCTGATACGATAACGGGATGGCGCGCGCCGCAAGGAAACTCTCCACTGAAGAAGAGCTGTACTCCGCGGCAATGCGGGCATTGATGCGCCGGGCGCACTCGGTACATCAAATGCGCGTCTTGCTGGAACGGCGCGCGGCGGAGGAAAATTTGGTACCGCTGGTCATGCAGCGGCTCAAGCGCAGCGGTTATCTGGATGATGCCCGCTTCGCTCTGGAATTCGCCTGTTCCCATGCGCGAACGCGCCACCAGGGAAAATATCGGATTGCCCGCGAATTACGCACGCTCGGAGTGCCTGACCGGCATGTTGAAAGCGCGCTGGAAAGCGCGTTTGCTGAAGGCAACGAATCCGCGCTCCTGCGCGCCCGCGTGGAGAGCAAGCGCAAGTCGTTGCGCGGTCCGCTGACCCAGCAGCGGTATGCTTCCCTGTATAACAACCTGATGCGCGCGGGATTTGCTCCCCAGGCCATTCGCGGCGAACTCAATCGCTTGCGCTCGGAAGCCGCCGCGGATTCCGCCGATGTGGATGGCATTGCAGCGGATCCAAAGATTAATCCAGACCTGGAAGACAGCTAGCCGCACTCTCCATTAGCAAAGTCCGTTCACGCAATTCGGAATGGGGCGGATTGCGGCTCCGCAGCGCGTTTGCCATAATCGAACTCAGGCCGCTTTGCACCACGCTCAGGTTGATTTCTTTCATCAGGCGGCATCCGACACCGTTCCGCCGGAACAGGTAAACTAAAATGGCAATGACAGGTAACGAGATTCGCGAAAAATTCCTGCAATTCTTTGAGGAGCGCGGGCATAGAAGGGTGCGCAGCTCGTCACTTGTTCCCACCAATGATCCCACCCTGCTTTTCACAAACGCGGGGATGAACCAGTTCAAGGACGTTTTTCTGGGCCTCGAAAAGCGCGACTATATTCGCGCCACATCCTGCCAGAAATGCGTTCGCGCGGGGGGGAAGCATAACGATCTTGAAAATGTGGGCTACACCAATCGCCATCATACGTTTTTCGAGATGCTGGGTAATTTTTCCTTTGGCGATTACTTCAAGAAGGAAGCCATTGCCTATGCATGGGAGCTGATTACATCTCCTGAATGGTTCGCCATTCCCAAAGACAAGTTGTTCGTAACCATTTTTAAGGGCGATGAGACTGTGGGACGCGATACCGAAGCGTACGACCACTGGCTGGCGCAAGGCGTCGAGCGCGAGCGGATTTACGAATTTGGCGCCAAGGAGAATTTCTGGGCCATGGGCGATACCGGCCCTTGCGGACCATGCAGCGAAATTCATTACGATATGGGGCCGGCCGCGTCAGACCAGGGCCACGCCGATTGCGTTTTTGGCTGCGAATGTGGCCGCTACGTCGAAATTTGGAATCTTGTCTTCATGCAATTCAATCGGGATGCCCACGGCAATCTAAATCCACTGCCTCGGCCATCGGTAGATACAGGAGCGGGGCTTGAGCGTCTTGCCGCCGTCTTGCAAGGCAAAATCAGCAATTTCGACACCGACTTGTTTGCTCCGCTTTTGGCACGGGCCGGCGAACTTACGGGTACTCGCTACGGTGCAAGTTCCGAAGCGGCCCCATCTCTGCGCATCATCGCCGATCATGCCCGGGCCAGTGCGTTCCTTATTGCCGACGGCGTGCTTCCCGCAAATGAAGGACGCGGCTATGTGCTGCGGAAAATCACGCGGCGCGCGATTCGGCATGCGAAATTACTTGGGGCTTCGTCGCCGGTCCTCGCGGAGATGGTGACGGCGGTGCGGCAGTCAATGGAGGCTGCATATCCGGAAATTGGCGGTGCCAATGGTGCAAGAATTCGTACCATTGTGCTGTCGGAGGAGACGAGGTTCGCGAACACCCTCGATCTCGGACTGAAGAGACTGGAAGAGGAGATTGCTCCATTACGAGTTTTCGTAGGCACGTCCTCTAGCAAGGCGAATGCCTATCAAGGCGAAAATGCTTTTCGCCTTTACGATACTTTCGGGTTGCCCCGGGATTTTATTGAAGACGTAACTCGCGATGCAGGTATTCCCGTGGATTGGCCCGGTTTCGACCGGGCGATGCAGGAGCAGCGCACCCGGGCGAAGGCCTCGTGGAAAGGGAAGCACAAGGAGGCGGCGGCGCCGGTGTATGCGAAGCTGGCGGAAACATTTCGCACCGAGCCGGATTTTTATTTTGGCACCAAAGCGCGCGATTGCAGGATTGAAGCCATCATCACACGAGAGGGATCCATCAGCGAATTACGCGCGGGTGAAGAAGGGGAAATCGTCCTCGACCGCACGTCCATTTATGCCGAATCAGGCGGACAGCAGGCGGATACGGGCAGCCTGCGCGATGCGGGGTTTGCTCAGGAACTGGCTACTGTCGCCAGCGCTTATTATCCGGTGGGACGGCTGATTGCGCATCGCGTCAAGGCGAAAGAAGCGTTGCGGATGGGCGATCGCGTCTCCACCAGCGCCGATGCTGAGCGGCGCGTCCACAATCAGCGCAATCACACCGCCACGCATCTCTTAAACGCGGCGCTGCGCAATATTCTGGGAACGCACGTGAAGCAGGCCGGTTCGCTCGTCGCGCCGGACCATTTGCGCTTCGATTTCAGCCACTTCGCGGCGGTGGACGAAAGCGAACTTTGCGATATCGAAGACCAGGTCAATGCGGAAGTGTTGCGCAATCTTGAAATACGCACCGACATTATGGCTATTGATGAAGCGCTGGCTTCCGGCGCGCTGGCTTTCTTCGGCGATAAGTATCCGGAGCAGAACGTGCGCGTTGTAACCGTGCTCGATTCGGCGCGCGGCAGCGGCTTTTATAGCAAGGAGCTGTGCGGCGGCACGCATATTTCGCACACTGGTGAAATCGGTCTTTTCAAAATCGTGGGCGAACAGTCGGTGGCTGCGGGCGTTCGCCGTGTGCAGGCCATTACCGGCGACGCGACGCTCGACCGTCTGCGCCACTCGGCCAATACTCTGCAAGCTCTGGCGGGTCGGCTCAATGTCGGAGAGGAAGAAGTCCAAGCCAAAATCGAGCAACTCATGGAGCGCACCGAAGAGTTGCAAAAAGAGCGCGATGTGCTACAGCGGAAATCCGCCCTCGGGAAAGCAGATGAACTGATCGCCAATTCGCGCCGCGTGAAAGACGTTCCGGTCATTGCGGCGAACGTCGGCAGCCTGGACCGCGAGACGATGCGCCAGCTTGTGGATACGCTTCGGCAAAAAATTGGCTCGGGCGTGGTAACACTGATTTCCGCGGAAAACGGCAAGGTCGCGCTGATTACGGGCGTCACGAAGGATCTGATTCCCCGCCTGCACGCGGGGAAAATCGTTCAGGCTCTGGCCGGTTATGTGGGCGGCTCGGGCGGCGGCCGGCCGGATTTGGCCGAGGCGGGCGGCAAGGATGTCTCCGGCGTGGAAACAGCCATAGCGGCGGTGTTCCCTTTGATTGAACAGATGCTATAATTCAAGAGCGCCAGAAGTACGTTGGGAGGGCCTTTCCTCTTGACGCTGATCGGTCGTGTCCGCACGCATTTCCCGGTTTGTCCTTCCCTAAGGGTTTGTCCAAATCATGCGCAACTTCCAAGTATCAGGCATGTCGATTCTCCGCGAAACTGATGGCCACGACGGGGTTATATTTACCAACGAGTGAGAGTCATAAGCCAATTCGGATGGCGAATAATTGTCACAAGGCTGCGGACCGCCGCGGTTGCGGCGGCATTGTGTGTGATGATTTTGCCCCTGGCATGTCTGGCAGTGGCGGCCCAGGTTGCTCTCGATCCTCATTCGCAGTTCCTGGAAGCCCAACGCATTCAGAGCGTGCTGGAGCAACAGCCTGAATCGGCGCGCACGGTGCGAACCTATCAACTGGTGGTGGGCGCGTACCGTAAGGTTTACTTCAATACGCCAGGCGCTCAGGACGCCACTCGCGCCCTGATGCAAATTGGCGCGCTCTATCAGGAAATGGGCGAGCGCTTCGACCGGAAATATTTCNNTCCACGCCGCGATTGTTTCCTACGATTTTCTACTGCGCGGGTATCCGGCCAGTCAATTGCGCCAGGACGCCGATTTCGCCATTGCTCAAATCGAACAGAAGAATTTGCACGCTCGCCATGATGCGGAAGTAAGCTATCGCGATTTCATCCAACAGTTTCCAGATTCGCCGAGGGTGGCAGAAGCCCGCGCCGCGCTTGCGGAACTTTGCGGCTCGCCAACCGGCCCGCAGCTGGGCA
>PKXT01000300.1 GCA_003133505.1 Acidobacteriota bacterium | reverse complement strand
GGCCGTCGGTGGCATTGGCCGTCAATCCCGGCGGCGGCAAATCCAGAGAAGTGACCACAGTAACAGTGGTGTATCCATTTAGGGTGCCCAGTTGGCCGGTAATCAGAACCTGGCCTGCGGTAAGCGCCTTCACCATTCCATAGGTGGGACCGGACTTTGATATGGAGACGATGCCGGGTTCCTCAGCCTTCCATTTCACCTTCGCGGAAACATCGGTGATTACACCGGCCGTATCGTATTCGAATGCGGACAATTGCATCGCCGTTTTCACGACCATCGTCGGCTTGGCCGGTAACACATAAATGATCTTATAGCTGTTGGTGCTGCCTTGGCCCTCAGTGCCGGGCACCTGTTGTTGGGGAGCTGCCGCGGATCCCGAATTAGCGGGTGGTGCGGTTTGTCCTCCCAAAGGTGTGGCCGTGGCCGGAGATGCGATTACCGGGCGAATATGGGGGCCCGCAAGGTGCACAAACAACCCCGCAAAGCCTGCGCATACTGTCAATCCCAAGAGAATTCTAAGTTTTCCGCGCACAGTTTTCGCTCCTCCTGACCCCGCCGATTTCGGAATTTAATCCCGCACTCCCGCTTTGAAATCGCCGAAGCCAATTAAAAGACCGCCCGGAACTAGCGATTTCCCCAAGGCAATGAGGTGTATAGGAATAATCCCACACAAGGCGGGGCTATTGCAATGAAATTCATGACGCGGCTTTACGGGCAATCTGAGCCGCCACGGAGACGCCTAGCCTCGGGACTGGGCGTTCAATATCCCAGCCGTACGCTTATAATGATGCCATCGTTTTGCCTCTGGCCCAAGCGTTTGCGCAATGCCCTGAACCAACAGGGGGCAATTGCTTGCCGGATTCACTCGATGCGACCGTAAAGCAGCTTTCCGGGAGCCTTAACTTGACCCGGTACCGCCTAGATTCACCGTTTGCGGACTGGTGGGATCAGAATCGGCGATTTGCATCGTAGCGGAACGCCCACCGAGGCCCTGGGGATCGAATACAACATTAATCGTGCACGAGCTATTGGGTGGAAGGCTCGTGCCGCAATTATTGGTCTGGCTGAAATCGCCCGGGTTGGCTCCGGTAAACGTAATGCCCCCCATGGCCAGTGGTCCACCGCTATTGGTAAGCGTGACCGTTAGCGGAGCGGTCTGGGTGTCGATCTCCACCACCCCAAATGCCAGAAATTGCGGCGATCTGGAAACGGCGCTGAGGCCATTTCCACCCATTTCCATCATGGTCATGCCATTGGCTGTGTTGTCGTTGATTGTAAGAGATGCGGTGCGATTTAGCAGGGCTTGCGGCGTGAAAGTCAGGGTAATATTGCAACTGTCCCCCGGCTTTAGCTGTTGTCCGCAGGTGGACGTGGGGGTGAAATCACCCGGATCGTCACCGCCCATGGAAAAGCCATTGAAATTGACCGGAACAGAGCCGTAGTTAGTCGCNNTTAGTCGCCGTAACCGTTTGCGGCCCACTGGTAGTTCCATAAATTTGGCCGCCAAAGGCGACGAAGTAATCCGAAAGCGACACCTCGGCAGCGGGCGTGCCCGTACCTGCCATCGAAACTATCTGAGGACTTGTAGGATCGCCATCCGAAATTGTGAGAGTCTGTGAATAGTTGGTTGCCGCCGCCGGCGTGAAGGTCACACTAATGGTGCAGGTCTGCCCCGCTGCCAGCGACGCCGGGCACGTCGAAGTGTCGGCAAACACAGGACTGGAGCTTACAATCGAGCTGATATTTACGGGCGATCGGCCAAAATTACCGATCAATACCGTCATCGGATTCCCCGTAGTATTCACCTGCTGATCGGGAAAAATCAGGGATACCGTGGAAAACCGCAACGAAGTCGTTGGTACGCTCAGAAAAGCGGTTGCTGTGCGTGTGGTGGCGCCACTGTTAGCCAGCAAGGTTACCTGGTAGGTGCCTGGCGTAATGGATGGGGCAGCGGTAATCGAAAACGCCGTGGATCCGGAGCCATTGTCTATAGTAGTCGGTGCTAGAGCCGCCGAGAGTCCGGGAATTTCGCTTACTCCGCCGTAGGTAAAGTTAACTGTGCCATTGAAGCCGTCTAATGGAACAACAGTGTCGGTATAAGTAGCGTGGCCGCTGGGATCCAATATTAATTCACCGGAGTTGGAAATCAACCAGAAATCCTGCATATCCGGTCTAATGGGACATGCTGACTGGGGATTGCCGGCGGGCTCCATAAACTCCGAATTCAGGTCCTGCAGTGTGGCCGTCTGCCATCCCGCGAAGTTAGTTGCATAGTAAAGATCCGGAACGGGCAGCACAAAGGGAACCGAGTTGTACGCGCTCCACCAAGTATTACTGCCCGATTTCAGCGTGGATTGAAATAGGAGCCAATCGCTGCCATTCAACTGGGCATCGCTGAAGACGCTCTGGGTTGCATCCGTCCCCTCCATAATGTTGTTCGCGCTGTTCAAATTTTCGTTCTGGACAGTCACATTCTGGCCGGTGAGCCAGTCCGGAACGGAAATGCCCCCGGCGACTCCGATGACCTTAAGCTGTGCGTCGCCATTGCCATATATTAGCGAGTTGGTTAAGGTAACGTTCTCGCTGTCACGAAGGGTGATTCCGGCCGCCGTAGTTGACGACCCCCCCGCCGTCAGGGCTTCGTTGGCGTTGTTGCATACGGTCATGGAGGTCAGGTTCATCGGGCCGGTATTGCGCTCCAAATGGATCCCGTGAAAGAGATTGTTTCGAGCGGTGACGTTGCTGGCGGTGATATTCCCGAAGTTAGTGTCCCAGTGCACACCGGTGGAAACATTCCAATCCGTGGTGATGTCGGTGAAGGTGCCATTGCTTAGCCCATAGGGGTTAATGCCGCCTTCGGCCCAGTCGAAATACTCGCCTTGCTCGCCGCGCCAGTTGTTGTAATCGGCTGTGGTGTTTTGCACCAGGGCGTTCAGGGTGTCGTACATCTCCATGCCCACCGCCCCGTTATGATTGGAAATCACGTTTTCCACGGTGTAATTGCTGGCTTGGGAGAAATGCAGTCCGCCAGCATCGTTCCACAGAAAATTGTCGGTATCGAAAAGGATGTTCTGGGAGGTGGTATTAATTACGTCAACGGATCCCTGGCCTTTGCAATCCGGGGAATATTCGAAGGTCAGCCCNNGCTCAAATTGGTGCCCGAGGGTGGCCAGATGTAAAGTTGCTGCCCGGAATCATCCACGTAGAAGGTGCCTTCCAGCATTTGGCTCATGGAAAGGACCTGTTCGAGCGAGGAGCCGTTAATAAAGACCATCTCGCGACGCAGGACGATGTCCGTTTGGGGGGGGGCTTGTCCGGTTAGGGCAGGGCAGAGGCCAAAATTGTACGTCCACGGCGTGGAGTAGATACTGAAATTTCCCGAAGACTGGGTCCAGTTGGTGTACTGGTCGGCACCGGTAATCAGCACCGTGCCTGGCGTGGCTGCTTCATACGTTTCCGGCAGCGCGGTGTCCTGTTGGTTCCCGGTCAGGTTGATATTTTCGTGATACAGGCCGGGATTGATGTACACGTGGGTGCCAATGCTGTTTTGGTTGTTGGCCTCGGCCACCGCCACGGATTTGGCGATGGTCTGGAAAGGGGCGCTTTCGGTGCCTGGATTGCTGTCGTTTCCATTGACCACATCCACATATAAGGTCGCTGTTTCCTGGGTTTCGTTCACTACGGCTTGGGCGTGCGCCAATCCCCCAAAGGCGCACAAAGTGGCGACAAGAAAAACCATCCGATTCGTAAAATGCATTGCAATGTCCTCCGAAATTTAGCCTGTCGCCGATCCCCCTCCGGATGGCGACGGTTAGTAATTCCGGCGTGTTAGGTCCGCTGGAGCAAATCCCAGCAAATCTGTGGTTGGATTACGACCAAGCAGTAACCCCATCCCCCCGCCTGACCGGAGAGTAAAAGGTATTACTGAAAGGTGCAACACTTAAATTGTATTGGATTCCTATGAATACATAACTACTGCGTTACTAGACGAAACGGAAAAGCCTGACCGCGAAGCTGGCTACCCGCAGAAAAACATGCGGAAGCCGCGGATTCATCGGGCTCCAGCAACGATAACCCCCACGCTTATAAATGTTTTATATGCCTTGGATTGTTATACTTGTCTCCGTCCCCTCCGCTCAGGTTCCCCTCTTTGCGGGAGATCACAACTTGAATTCATTCCCCATATAAGCCGCATTTCCGTCGGCTCGCGATTAATGCTCTTTCGGCGAACGCGCCGGCGCGAGGCTTTGGCTTGACGGGAAGTTCGCGACATAAGTGACATTCTTGTCGTGTATTAACTACAGCGTTACCTATCGCAAGGATTTAATTTCCCGAGTACCGCCCCGCGCACGACGGCGCGTCCCAAGGACATCGGCAGAAACATAATTGGAACGGATTTCTTCTTTAACGGAGCTGTCTGGGGAGGGGCCGAGCGTGAACCCGATCAATAGAACGAGTGATCGAGGAGGGTTCGCGTTCTGAAATTCGCTCCGCAGCCCGGAGATCATCATCCTTCCGCTGCGGAGCGAATTAGGCAACCATTGCTTTGGGCGCTACGAGCCAGTCCCGGTCATCGTTACGATTTGTGGGCTGGTGGGATCGCCGTCGGTGAATTGGAGGTTCGCCGCGTCGGCCGTCTTAGTCTGTGGCATGAACGTTATGTTTACCATGCAGGAGCCCTTCGCCACCGTCGCGGGGCATGTGGTCGTATAGGAAAAATCGCCGAGATTTTTCCCTGTGATGCTGATTGCCACCGCCAGCGGGTTGCCCGCGTTGGTGAAGGTGACCGTCTNNGGTCACGGATGTTTTTCCCGTCCCGGTGCAGGATATCGTGTTTTCGCCGGCCAAAACGTTGTCCTCAATGGTCAGTTTGGGAGAGACCATGCTCAGCATTTCGGGAGTGAACGACGCGGTTAGGGTGCACATATCTCCGGGATTTAGGCCTCCCGCGCAGGTGTTGGTGGTGAGCGAATAATCCTCCGCGCCTGTCCCACTAAATGTGAATGAGCTGAATGTCGCTGGTACTGTCCCGGTATTGGTAACCACCGAGGACAGCATGGCCGTGGTGTTCCAAATCACCGAGCCAAAGGTGAGGGTGTATTTTGAAAAAGAAAGAGTGGCTACGCCCTTTCCCTGCCCAGTCAAAGTCACGGTCTGGGGGCTGGTGGGATCAGAATCCGTAACGGTAAGCGGAGGGCTGTAGGGTAAACCAGCATTAGGGGAGAAAGTAATGGTAACGGCGCAGGATTTGCCGGCCAAAAGAGTTGCGCCACATGTCTTGGTGTAGGAAAAGCCCGCGGGAGCGGCGGCAATAGCCAGATTCGTAACCGATTTGGAGCCGATATTGGCAATAGTCAGCACCTGCGGGGCGCTCTTCTGTCCCACGGTTACCGTTCCAAAATTCAATGTCATGGACGGTGAAAATCGCAGCGACGTCTGCGGCACGGTCAAGAATGCCGATATCGCCCGCGTGGTGCTGCCGCCATTGGCCAGCACGGTGAATTGATACGTGCCTGGCGGCACCGAGAGGGTCGTCGTTAGTGAGAATATTGACGCCCCGGAAGCATTGGGGATGGTGGTGGGCGTAAGAGTCGCCGAAGCTCCCGGGATTTCGCTGATGCCGTCCATGGTCAAATTGAGGGTGGTATCAAAACCGCCCAGAGGCAAATAGGTGTAGGTGGAGGTAGCCTGCCCGCTGGGATCCAGGACCAGCTGCGGTCCGGTCGTCACCGGCCACAGATCGGCCATGTCCGGTGCCACCGCACACTGGGGGCCATAATTCTGCGTCGGCTGCATAAACATGGAACTGGAGTCCTGGCCCGATTCCGATTGCCAGCCTGAGAAATCGGTTGCCGTGCCGGTATTGGGCACCGGGAGCACAAAGGGCATGTTGTCGGCCCCGTTCCACCAGGTATTCTGCTCTGAATCGAGGGTGCTAACGAATAGCTCCCAGTCCGCGCCGTTAAGGTAGGAATCGCGGAGGGTGTTCTGGGTCGCGTCCGTGGCTTCGAAGACGTTTTCCATATTGGTGATATTTTTGGTGTATACCGTAAAAATCTGGCCGGTTTCCCAGTTCAGGATGGGAATGCCGCCGGCGATCCCTATCACATCCACCTGCCCGTTGCCGTTGCCATACATGACGCTGCCCGTAATCGTGACGTTTTCGCTGTCACGAATGGAAAGGCCGGCGGCCGCGGTGAGTGCACCATTGGCAATCAAGGCTTCGTTGGAGTCGTTGCACAAGGTCAAATTAGTGAAAGTCATGGGGCCGTCGTTGCGTTCCAGTAGGATCCCGTCAAAAAGATTGCTGCGCGCGTTGATATTAGTGCCTACGATATTTTCGTTGTTGGTGTCCCAGTGAATGCCGGTGGATAGATTCCAATCCGTATTGATGTTGGTAAAGGAGGCATTGATCTGCCCATAGGGATTGATGCCTCCCTCCCCCCAGTTAAGAAACGAACCCTCCTCTCCGCGCCAGTTGTTGTAATCCGCCGTATCGTTCTGGTAGAGCCCGTTTACTGTGTCAAACGACTGGATGCCAACCGCGCCGTTATGATTGGCCACCACATTTTNNAAAAGATGCAAGCCGGTGGCGTTGTTCCATAGGAAATTATCCGTATCGAATTCGATATTTTGCTGGGGTGGCCCGTAATTTACTTCCACCGCGGCCTTGCTCTTGCAGTCCGCCGAATATTCAAAGGTCAGTCCGCGCAGCACCACGCCATTTTTTTGGGTGATGGTCCAGAGCGCGCCGCGGTCGGCCAGTTCCACGTCCGCGCTGCCAAGGTTTGTGCCCGCGGGGGGCCATAGATAAAGCTGCTGTCCCGTATCGTCCACATAAAAAGTGCCTTCGAGCATCTGGCCCAGCGAGAGTACCTGCTCCATTTGCGCGCCATTCACAAACGCCATTTCGCGCCGGAGCACGATATCTGTTTGAGGCGGCGCATTCCCCAGCAACTCGGGGCACAATCCAAAGTTATAAGTCCAGGGCGTGGTGGAAATGTTGGAATTGCCGGAATACTGCGTCCAATTAGTGTATTGATCCGCGCCGGAGATTAGCACGGTACCAGGGGTCACGGCCTCATATGTTTCAGGCAGAGTGGTATCGCTTTCCTTGCCCTGCAGGTCGATATTTTCGCGGTACAGCCCGGGATTGATATAGACGTGGGTGCCAATGCCGTTTTGGTTGTTGAGTTCGGTTACGGTAACCGATTTTCCGATGGTTTTAAACGGCTCGCTTTGTGTACCTGGATTGTTGTCGTTACCATTTATCACATCCACATATAGCGTTGCCGTTTCGAGGTTCTCATTGATAACGGCTTGGGCATGAGCCACGCCCGCGAAAACGCACAATGCTGCCGCCAACATTCCCCAGCGCTTCATAAGCACCTTCCTTGAATTTTAGGTTCGACTACAAACCTGCGAACGAGGGATACAGGCAGAGGCTGGGGCCCCGCGAGAAAATCCGCGGCCTGCGTGTGCGCAAATTCGCCCTACTGGAATTCCTGAAAGCCCACTCCCCGGCGGGCCATCGAGCTGGATCTGTTCAAATATTATAACATAAGTTATCTAAGTTACAACTAATATGTGATACGTCACATCTTGAAAGGCCTTGCGCCGCCCTTCATACCGCGATATCCGCCTGGCTGGGAGGGCCTATGCCCAGTCGGTGAAACCCTGTACGCGGAGATAAGTTTCTTGAGCCGGTCAGATGGTGAGGTTTTATTGAATGTTGACCGTGGCGCTGAAAAAAGCGGAAGACCAAGAAGCGGGATCTGTTCCACGGCCGGGGGCTGCTTTCCCCGGCC
>PKXT01000141.1 GCA_003133505.1 Acidobacteriota bacterium | reverse complement strand
CGCGCCGTGCTCAAGCGTCTGCCGTTGCGATTCGAGGCCGGGAAACGCGGGCAGCAGCGACGGATGGACATTCAGTATGCGCCCCGGAAACACCGCCACGAAATATCGTGAGAGCAGGCGCATATAGCCCGCGAGACAAACCAAGTCCACAGCGTGTTGGCGGAGGACTGCCACCACTTGGCGGTCGAACTCTTCGCGCTGTAATCCTTTCGACGGCAGTGCGACCGCCGGGATCCCGCGCGCGCGCGCTTTTTCAATGCCTGGCGCGTCTTCATGATTACTGACCACAACCGCGATTCGCGCATGGGGGATTCGGCCGTCTGACGCCGCATCGGCCAGCGCCTCGAAATTCGATCCCCGTCCGCTGAGAAGCACTGCTATTTGGTGAGGCATTGGAGCGGCACCGTGGCGCACCCGCGATGGAACGCCGTATTCATTGACGTCTATTGTCCGGGGAAAAGCGGAAATTGCAAAGTGCTCGCGCGCTAAGGAAGGCCCGTTGAATCCTGTGTCAGGGCGAAGCCTAAGCACTTGACGATCAAGGCGGAGGTGAGCGAGACTTTGCCAGTATTTTCCAATGTTTTCGACTGAGGAGGACGAAACTATGAATAAGACACTGAGGATTCTGTCAGCGGTTACCCTTTTCGCCATCACGGGAGGTCCGGCGGCCGCACAGACGAAATCCACGGCTAAGCCCAAGAAGATGATGGTTCAAAACGCCGTCGAGGCAAAAATTCGCGCACTGGATGCCGAATGGCAGAGCGCCGTGACGGCGAAGGACCTAGATCGGACCGTATCCTTCTACGCCCAAGACGCCGTAATGCTGATACCCGGCGCAGCATTGGCGCGCGGCCCGGATGCCATTCGCGCATCGTGGAAGCTAACCCTGGCCGACCCAAACTTCGCGGTGAAATTCTCGCCCTTGGACGTTCAGGCGGACAGATACGGCCATATGGCCTACGAAATTGGCGAGTATTTGTTTACAGGGAGTGACAGCCAGGGACATGCGCGAACATCCAAGGGGAAGTATGTCGGAGTTTGGTCGCGTCAGAGCGATGGTAGCTGGAAGGCCGAGGTGGATTGCCCGACTACGACGCAATAGACGCTTAACCAGAACGACTGTCCATCACCCGTGGCTCATTATTCCGGGCGAAGTTAGGCGCAATGCTTGCGCTCCAGTGACTTTCCAGGGTATCTGCTTCCCCACCGCTTCGCGGGTTGCTTTGGTTAGGTATCGAGCTGGCCGGAATAAAAGACGTGCGGTTCGCCAAGTTTGGTTCGCTCGATGCGGCCGATAACCCGGAATTTTTCGCGGCGACGCTTTAGATCGGCTTCCAATTTGCGGATGTGCCGCGAAGGAACGATAAGGATCATACCCACGCCGAGATTGAAGGTCCGCAGCAATTCGTCCTGTGGGATTTTTCCCAGCCGCGCAAGATAGCGGAAAATTGGTGGCGCCTTCCACGAATTCAGGTCTACCACCGCGCGGACATTGCGTGGCAGCGCGCGGGGCAGATTTTCGGTAATGCCACCCCCGGTAATGTGTGCCATACCCGAAAGCCAGCCTTTTTGCAGAGCGGTTTTCAGCAATGGCCAGTAGCAACGGTGAGGTTTGAGCAATTCCGCTCCGATTTTATTGCCGATTTCCGCCACGTAGCTTTGCGGTTTCAGGCCCGCCGCCTCGAACACCAGTTTGCGCGCCAGAGAATATCCATTGGTATGGAGACCGCTGGAAGGAAGTGCAATCAGCAAATCCCCGTGGCCGACGCGTTCAGGATTCAGGCGCCGTTGGCGATCCACAACGCCAACGATAAAGCCCGCAAGATCGTATTCGCTCTGCGCGTAGAAATCCGGCATCTCCGCCGTTTCACCGCCAATCAGCGCGCAACCAGCCCGTCGCGCCGCCCGGCTCATGCCTTCAATGATCTGAGCAACGGTGGAGGGATCGACGCGCCCCATGGCCAGGTAGTCCAGAAAGAAAAGTGGTTCGGCGCCCTGAGTGAGGATGTCATTGACGCAATGGTTCAAAATGTCTGCGCCAACAGTGGAATGAATGCCAGTGGCAAAAGCAATTTTCAGCTTCGTGCCAACGCCATCGGCGCTGGCGACAAGGACCGGATCACGCCAACGCTTCCTATCGAGGTGATAGAGTGAGCCAAACCCGCCAATGGGGGCGAGTACAGCTTTGGAAAAAGTCCGGGTGGCCAGGGCGCGGATTCGCTGCTTAGCTTGATTGGCCCGGGAAATATCCACGCCTGCGTCGGAATAGCGCATGTGTTAGAGCGGCCGGCAGGACACTGGGCGCGATTAGAAAGGACGGAAAAGCCGGCTCCAGCGAACCTCCCGGGGATGGATGAAAATGCTCAAGTAAGTAGCGAGGCGCTCGCCCAGATGGCCGGGATCCCAGACTTCCTCGGGCGCATCAATGGACATGTAAATAAAGAGCGGTGTGCCTAGAATGTTTTCGCGAGGAACGTAACCCCAGTAACGGCTGTCGTAGGAATCGTCGCGGTTATCGCCCATAGCAAAATATTTTCCCGGAGGTATCGTCACAGGACCATAACTGTCAATTCCGTTGGGAACTCCAAGCCGGTATGGCTCAGGAAGGGGCTGCCCGTTAATGTAAACAACACCACCGCGAATTTCGAAGACATCGCCGGGAATGGCGATTACTCGCTTGATGTAATCGGGCGTGCCGGGGAGCGGGGCGCGGAACACGATAATCTGCTGGCGATGCGGATTGCGCCAGAGAGGGTGATGCCACATGGTGAAGGGAAGTCCAATATCGTAACCAATTCGGCTGACGATCACGTGGTCGCCAATCAGAATCGTATTCTCCATGGAAGCGCTGGGAATCACGCGGGCCTGTACCAGGCACCCTTCAATAACCATGAAGGCGAGAATCACCCACAGCCATGAAACAATTTCGCGCTTAATTTTCTGGTTGGTCGTCAGATGGGCTGACGGATGCGAATCAACAGTCACGATGAGCTCCCACTTCTAATTGGACAAATTCGGTCGGGTAAGACCCTGTGTAGCACGATGTGCAAAAATGGCCATCGGTATCACCGACGCCCTTACGGAGATTTTCAAGAGAAAGATAACCCAGGGAATCCGCGCCGATAAACTCGCGTATTTGCTCTACGGTAAGCCGGGCGCCAATCAATTCGTCCCGGGAAGGCGTATCAATCCCGTAATAGCACGGTGAAATGGTTGGCGGACAACTAATGCGGAAATGGACTTCACGCGCTCCGGCATTGCGTACCATTCGTACAATTTTTTGGCTGGTGGTGCCGCGCACGATGGAGTCATCCACCAAAATTACCCGCTGACCTTCCAGCAGAGCGCGAATGGGATTCAGCTTCACGCGGACGCTAAAGTCGCGAATGGATTGTGCCGGTTCGATAAAGGAACGTCCAATGTAATGATTGCGGATCAATGCCATTTGGAAAGGGATACCGGCTTCGCGCGCATAGCCAATTGCCGCCGGAACGCCAGAATCCGGCACCGGCACGACCAGATCAGCATCCATTGGATGTTCACGAGCCAGCAGCGCGCCTAGTTTTTCGCGGCTCTCATTCACCGAGCGCCCAAAGATGGTGCTATCAGGCCGCGCAAAGTAAACGTGCTCGAAGATGCAATACTGATGGGGTTTTTCCGGCGCGAAGTGGATTGATTCCACGCCCGAGCGGCTTATCCGCAGCATTTCTCCGGGCACAATTTCGCGCACATATTCCGCGCCGATTAAGTCGAATGCGCAGGTTTCCGACGCGACCACCCACGCGCCATCCAGGCGGCCGAGGTTGAGCGGCCGAAATCCGCGAGGATCGCGCACGGCATAGAGTTCATCGCGTGTGCAGACCAGTAACGAATACGCGCCCTCTACCTGATTTAGCGCGTCCGCCAAGCCGCCCGGCAGATTGCGCTGCTGGCTCCTGGCGATGAGGTGAACAATTACTTCTGTATCGCTGGTCGTCTGGAAAATGGACCCTTTGTGCTCCAGGCGGCGGCGCCATTCCATGGCGTTGGTTAAATTCCCGTTGTGGGCAATGGCCAGTTTGCCCTTGTTGCAGTCAATAACCACGGGCTGAGCGTTAGCCAGGCCGGCGTCTCCCGCAGTGGAGTAGCGGGTGTGTCCAATGGAAATATCGCCGGGTAACTGCGCGAGAGCCTGGGGATCGAAAACGTCTTCGGCCAAGCCCATGCCCTTAATAACGTGCAGGTCAAGGCCGTTGCTTGCGGCGATTCCGGCGGCTTCCTGGCCGCGATGCTGCAACGCGTAAAGGCCCAGGTAGGCCATCTTGGCGGCTTCGGGATGCCCGAAGATGCCAAAGACACCGCATTCATCGTGGAACTTGTCGTCCACCGTTTGGCGATGAAGATTCATTTCGTCTGGATGGCTCGTTCGAGAGATTCGGCCCACACGCGGTGAAGGTCCCTGACATCCGCACGGATCGCGGTGCCCCTGTTGTATAGGATGCGGAATTCTCCCCGCGTGACTCTGCCGACTTGCCTCGTCCCAACGTTATATTGTGCCGTAAGTTCGAACAACCGGGCAAGGAATTCAGCCGGAGCGGATACAATGGCCCGCGCCCCGCGCTCACCGAATAGTGCGAATTCCGCGGGTTCGTAACCTTCGAATGCCACATGCGCGGCCAGTTCAGATTCCGCGTCGGGATTCGATCTGGAGTTTAATCTAGAGCTTGCGTGGGCTGACGCGAAGCAACATTCCGCCAATGCAACCGCAAATCCCCCATCGCTGAGGTCGTGCGCGGAACGAACGACGCCCGCGATGGCTAAAGCGTTCAGACACTCGCCAAGGCGTTTCTCCGCGGGCAGGTCAATTGCTGGAGGATCGCCGGCCACCGTGGAATGCACGGTTCGCACATATTCAGAGGAAGAAAATTCCCGCGCCCATTGATGCTCTGGCTCATCACCGGGACGAAAAATCGGCGGCTCAGTGCCATCCAGAAGCAGAATCTCGTCACCTTCGCTCTGAAATGCCATTCCAAGAGCACGAGTGGCATCCTCCAGCAGTCCCAAGACTCCTAGAACAGGCGTTGGGTAAATGGCCTTGCCCAGTGTTTCATTATAGAAACTGACGTTGCCGCCGGTGATTGGAATGCCCAGCACGGTGCAAGCTTCCGCGATCCCGTCAATCGCTTCACTAAACTGCCACATGATTTCCGGCTTTTCGGGGTTCCCAAAATTCAGGCAATTGGTGGCCGCCAACGGACGAGCGCCAGAGCACGAAACGTTGCGCGCGGCTTCGGTTACCGCATGCATTGCGCCGAGGCGAGGTGCAAGTTGGCACCAGCGCCCATTACCCGCCACACTCAGCGCCAATGCCTTTGACGTGCCCTTAACGCGCAACACAGCTGCGTCTCCCGCGCCGGGCCCCACCAGCGTATTGGTGCGCACCATGTGGTCGTATTGCTCGAAAATCCATCGCTTGGAGGCCACGGCGGGCGACGCAAGAAGCTGGCCGAAGTTCTCGGTGAAATCTTGCGCGTCGTCTGCAAAATTAACCGGTCGCGCGTTGCTGACCGATGATCCTGTCGGCGGCGCCAGAGGGCGCTGATAGACAGGCGCCTCTTCGGCGATGGCATTCACGGGAATGTCCGCTGCTACGCGCCCATTTTCCAGCACGCGCAGATGATCGCCAGGCATGAGGTGCCCCACCTCCACCGCGTCCAGGCCCCACTTGCGGAACAC
>PKXT01000152.1 GCA_003133505.1 Acidobacteriota bacterium | reverse complement strand
AGGTCTCCCCTACTGGAGACAAACTGCGATGAGCAAGCCTTAAAATGCCAAAATCTGACTGCAACCACGGGGGAACAAAGCTTAGAATTTTCAGTTGGCCTGTTCTCACCTCGGCCGTAACCGCATTGAGCGGTAATACGCTAACCGTATCGGTTTCCGTAACGAGCATTTTCATCATTGCGACTGAGTCGCAGGCGATTGGAGGAAACGACTTCGCGATGGAATGGTCGGCACCGATCCCCGGCGCACCGGCGAGAAGCTGTTTCATGAGGAGAGTGGGAACCCGCGAGGTCATCGCCAGAGGGAACTGCAAGATGCTCCGGAGGGTGGGCACCGCTTTGGATCCCAGAAGCGGATGTCTGCTGCGAACTACGAAATAACCTTGGTGTCGATTCAGCTTCGTGAGATACAGATCCGAATCATCTGCATCTCCGCGCAAACCTACCACTGCCAAGTCCAATTCGCGCTTCCGAAGCAGCGGCAACAGTTTTTCCCTATTGTCGCTATGAATCTGCAGCCGGATGGAGGGATGTGCGCGCACTAGCCGGACAACTGCTCGGTCAACCATCATGGCGGAAGGATAAGTGCCCGCGCCAACGTTAAGTTCGCCTTTCTCGAGTCCTCTAAGGAGATTCATCTCACGGTCTAGATCGCCAGAGCGCGCAATCATTTCCCGGGCTTGCTCCAAGAAGATTTTGCCTGCCTCGGTCGGAACAACACCTCCCGTTCCTCTCTCAAATAACTGCGTACCAACGCGCCGCTCAATATCCTGTATGTTCCGCGATAGCGTAGGCTGGGACACGTACAACGCGTGCGCAGCCCGCGCGAAATTTGTGTGTTCAGAGAGTGCGACAGCGCACCGAAGAAGCTTTAATTCAATGGGCATACGCTCAGTGTATCGCTTTAATACATTTATTGCATTGGACGGAAGACCGAATCCGCTCTAATCTCCCATTGGTGCATTTCAGGCAATAACGCAGCACATCAGCGACGTTTCTACTGAGAAGGGTATTTCTGGCCGGAGCGCACCTCCTCGTTCTTCTTGACCGAGGCTGAATTGAAAAGCAATGGGAGGGCAGACAATGAAGTGGAATGGGAAAATAGGCATCGCACTGGCGGCCGTCGCCACGCTTTTCGGAGTGGCAGGGGCGCCCAGTGCGAGGGCTCAAGAAAAGAAGCCAAACATCATCGTCATCATGGGTGACGACGTCGGCATCGAGAACATCGGCGCCTATAATCAGGGACTGATGTATCAGACGACGCCGAACCTCGACAAGCTCTCTGCCGAAGGCATGAGGTTCACCGACTATTACGCCGAGCCGAGCTGCACGGCGGGTCGCGCGAATTTCATCATGGGTGAACTGCCCATCCGCACCGGCATGACCACGGTCGGCCAGGCCGGCGCGACGGTTGGCATGCCTGACGAGGCTCCCACGATTGCCACCGCGCTCAAAGCGATGGGTTACAGCACCGGACAATTTGGCAAAAACCATCTGGGCGACTTAAATCGCTACCTGCCGACCTTGCACGGCTTCGACGAATTCTTCGGATACCTGTATCACCTCGACGCCATGGAAGACCCGTTCTGGCATTCCTACCCGCCGGCCCTCAAAGATACAGTCGGACCACGCAACATGATCCATTCCTGGGCGACCGCCACGGAGGACCCGACGGTGCAGCCGCGCTGGGGCAAGATTGGCAAGCAAAAAATTGACGACGAAGGCCCGTTGCCGCCGCATCCCATGGACGGCGTCAAATACAACATGGAGACCGTTGACGATGACATTCTGGCCAAGTCCGAGCAGTTCATTGACAAGGCCAAGGCGGCGAACAAGCCGTTCTTCGTCTGGCTCAATCCCACCCGCGTGCATGTTATCTCGCACCTGTCGCCGAAATATGCCGCCAAAATGACCCCCGAGAACGGCTGGTATCTCGAAGAAGCCGTGATGTCCCAACTCGACGATGTCGTCGGTGGCATGATGCAGTATCTCAAAGACAATGGCCTTGATGACAATACCATCGTCGTCTTCACCACCGACAACGGCACGGAGAACTTCACTTGGCCCGATGGCGGCAACACGCCCTTCGCTGGCGGCAAGGGAACCATCTTGGAAGGCGGCATGCGCGTGCCGATGATTGTCCGCTGGCCGGGTCACGTCCCCGCCGGAAAAGTTGCGAACGGCATCATGTCTGGTCTGGATTTCTTTCCGACGTTCGTCGCCGCCGCTGGCGATCCGAACATCGTTGATGAATTGCTGACCGGCAAGCAACTTGGCGACACGACCTACAAGGTTCACCTCGACGGCTACAACCAGTTGGACATGCTAACCGGGAAGGGATATTCCAATCGGCATGAGATCTTCTATTTCGCCGAAGGCACCTTGGGCGCGGTTCGTCTCGACGACTGGAAATTCCGGCTGATTGACCAGCCGGACGGTTGGATTGGCGGAACGGTGCATGTTGATCTGCCCGTCCTCACCAACCTGCGGCTCGATCCCTACGAACGGATGGGGAATGTGAAAGGCAACGTGGGCTCCTATCTGTATATGGGTGACTTTTATCTCCACGAATTCTGGCGCTTCGTCTTCCTGCAGCAGGAGGTCGCCAAAGAAGCGATGACCTTTATCCAGTTCCCGCCGATGCAGAAGGGCGCGAGTTTCAATCTCGAAGCCGTCAAGGCGGAACTTCAGCAGCGGATCGAGGCGATGAAAAATAAGACGGAGTAATCGAACTATTCTCACGGTGGGGGGCTCGCAAGGGCCGCCCCTCTTACCTGTCCGTCGCCAAAACTCCATCCGCCTGTTAAATCAACAAGATAACGCGGGAACTATATACATTACTACCCTAACGCTAATTGACGGGTTCTTTGGAGTTTACGAAGGCGCTGGCAACCGTAATTTCCACGTCACCAGCAATATGCTTCGCTATCGCCTTTGCTCTGGCCCTTTTCGAATCCGGCATGGAAGGCACAGATAGCGCACTGGTGACGTCCACGGCCCTCCATTCCGGCTTGTGATTTAGGCAATGCGTCCATGACATCATACGGCGCGCTTTTCTTTTTCTGCGTGCTGCCCCTCGCCATAATTCCGTCCGCTTTTGAAATCAATAAGATAGCGGGGCTTCCGTATTCCATTTCTGTTATAAGAAAATGGCCAATGACCCGCCTGATTTTAGAACCCAGAATCTCTGATGCGCTTCAGTTTAAGGGCCGGCCGGGCAATGCAGCAACGGAGTACCCCGGCGAGCCGGTGGTATGCGTCGTCTGCTTGTACGGCGAGACAACGTTGGCAACGATCTTGGGCAGATCCAGATAGTTTGTGCCCGCTTGGTACACGACTTGCCAGATGCCATTGGGGGACGGGCTGGTGACAGCAACGGCAATGTTGCCCCCGCGGCAGGCGGTGCACGTGTATGGCAGTAAAGCGGGGGCGGCACAATTGACGCTATATCCGAGCACCGGGCAAGTGGCAATGCCCGTGCCGCCGCCGGTGGGATTGCCGGAAGCGCCGAAATAAATCTGCCCGCCGCCGGCGCTCCATGCATCAGGGCTGAATTCAGGCGATTCGGTGTAAGCCAGCGTGCACGTGGTGCAGACGGGGTTATTCGTAAAGGCGGCTGAAAGCGTGCCGGGCGCGGTGATTTGCATCTCAACGTAATACGGCAATGGAACGGCATTGCCAACGACGACAGTGGCTGTGACCGTGCCGGTATTTAACTTGGTTATGTCAATCCCGGCGGGAAAGCAGCCGCCGCTGGGGGTGCATGCGGGGCCGGTGAGCGAAACACTGGGAGTCGCCGTGAGCGTTGTTCCGGTAATCAGGTAGGGATCCATCCTCTGATGATTCGGCTCGGCCACGACCAGAGTCTTACCGTCGCTGCTGATTGCCAGATTCACAATCTGGTCGAATTCCGGATAGACACTCACCAGCGTCAGCGCGCAACTGGGGCCAATCTTCCAAACGGCCAGCCGTTGCGACGTGGAATACGCCGCAACAATGATATTACTGCCCAGGGCCATTCCGATGCCGGAGGTTGTGCCACTGAGTCCGGCGCTGTAGCTGCCCGTGTAAGTGTAGCCTGGCCCTCCCACAAAAGCGGAGATGGTGCCCGTGCCGGCGTTGGAGACCCAGATGCAGTTCGGAGTCTGGCTCATTACGACGCGCGGCGCTACAATCGCACCTCCGCCGATTCCATACTGTCCGGCTGGCATGGTGAGGGTGCGGGCCACCGATATACCGGGGCCAGAATTATTCTGGTAAACGATGGCCACGTTAGGGCCGGGAGAAGGCAAATCGTAGTTCACCGTGGCGAAAGCTTGAGCGAAGCTGGCCGAGCAGGTTACCAACAGAGTAAGAACAACGACGAACACTAAGGAAATTCTCTTCATAGCCTGGGACCTCCTGTGTGACTTATGCAAGACCTGCGTGATGCTAGCGCCGTGCCGGGGCATAGTCAACAAAATCGCTGAGGAGCCGCTTCAAATGCGCTTCGTTCAAGGCAATCACATGATCCAGCAGGTCGTGCCGGCAGCTCTCCACCCAACACTCGGCGACTCCGTTTTGCCACGGGCTCTGAAATGAAGTACGCACAGCACTGCTCTGCAGCGATTGTATGGCGGCAAATACTTCCAGCCCGTATTTTCTGTCCCGATCAAGAATGAGATAGCGCGGGGCCAAGTCGTACGGAAAAGCCTCTCGCAGCTGCTGAACCAGCCAGTGGCTGGTGGGGTGACCGGTGACATTGAAATGCAGGATGCGCCTTCGATCATGACTAATGATGAAGAAGCAATACAGCATGCCGAATGTGATGGTGGGCACGGTGAAGAAGTCCATGGCCGCAATGGCCTCTCGGTGATTGCGCAGGAAGGCGAGCCAGCGCTTGGCTGGCGCGGGGTCTCTCGGCGCACGGCGCATCCGCCGGCAGCTGTACGAATCTCTAACCGCCGGCAATGGCCCCTAAGATGACAAGAGGCTCTGCTCCTGAGGCTACCGCCTCGGGCAGCGGGGCATCTGGCGGCTCATGGGAGAGGTCCTCCTCGCAGGCGAAGAACCGCAAGAACGGACGGCGCTGTTGGGTGATGTGATCGCGAATTGTGCCGCGCAGCATGGGATACTGTGCTTCGAGTGCATCGAGCACGGAGCGCTGTGTAGCTTGCCCCTCGACGTGGAGCTCCACCTCGCCGCCGATGACGTGCGCCAGTGCCCGCAGATGCCCGGGGAGTATGACTTGGATCATGGCAGCGTTTGTACCTCCACAGATAGCACGCCCGGAAGGTGTTCTGCAATCGAGGTCCAGGTGTCTCCGGCATCGGACGAGGCGTACACTTGCCCCCCCGTGGTGCCGAAATAGATGCCGCACTTATCGAGCGAGTCGACGGCCATCGCGTCGCGCAAAACATTCACGTAACAGTCGTTTTGCGGCAGGCCTTTGGTAAGAGCCTCCCACTCGTTCCCGCCCGTGCGGCTGCGGTACACGCGCAATTTCCCATCGAGCGGAAAGTGCTCCGAGTCGCTCTTGATGGGGACGACATAGATGGTCTCCGGCTCATGGGCGTGAACGTCGATCACGAACCCGAAGTCTGTGGGCAAGTTGCCGCTGACCTCATGCCAAGAGTCGCCGGCATTGTCGCTGCGCATCACGTCCCAGTGCTTCTGCATAAACAGAACGTCTGGACGCGAGTGGTGCATCGCGATGCGGTGAACGCAGTGGCCGACCTCGGCAGTCGGGTCGGGGATGTATTGAGACTTCAATCCATAGTTGATTGGCCGCCACATCTGGCCGGCGTCGTCGCTTCGGAAGACGCCCGCAGCCGAGATGGCGATAAAGATCCGACCGGCATCGCTCGGATCAAGAAGGATCGTGTGCAGGCACATCCCACC
>PKXT01000367.1 GCA_003133505.1 Acidobacteriota bacterium | reverse complement strand
TTTCCACGCATGATAAGGACGTCACGCTCGAAAATATTGCCGGAGCGATTGACGTAAGCGACCGGCATGGGGATCTGGACGTGCGGCTGTCAAAGCCGTTGAGCGCGCCAATCCACTTGGTCAATGACACGGGCGATGTGACCCTAACGTTGCCTTCGCAGCCGAATTTTACGATTGACGCCAGCTCGCGCTCAGGAAAAATTGAAAGTGATTTTGACGGGCCGGGATTGACTCTGGAAAACGGAGAAGATTCAGGGCACCTGCAAGGCAGCTACGGGAAGGGCGGCCCGCCGATTNNTCCTCACTTCGTTCGGAATGACCAACTGTACCGCGAGAGCGGAATGACCACGATACCGCGAGGGCGGAATGACCAACCATAATTGAGCTAAGACACGCGTGTAATACTTTCCAGCAAAGCGAAAATTTCGGGGAAGGAAGCGGCGACACATTCGGGATCGCGGATGACGGAATCGCCGGATGCTCCGAGAGCGGCGATGCTAAGGGCCATGGCGATACGGTGATCGTCGCGGGAGTCTAGTTCCGCACCATGCAACGGGCTTACCCCAACGGGGCTCGCGCCGGCACCAGACTGAACAGACGCGAGACCTGCAAGTCTGCCGGAAAATTCCTCCATGGGCGCGCACGCTCCGGACTGAACGGACGCGCGGCCAAGAACGCGGAGGCCGTCGGGGAACTCTTCCACGCGCGCGCCCATAGACGCAAGACCTGCCGCCAACGCGGCGATGCGATCGCTTTCCTTCACCCGCAATTCCCGCGCGTCGCGAATCTCAATTCCCTGCTCGGTGTACGGACCGAGAGCGGCGAGCAGCGGCAGTTCGTCTATAAGTTTGGGGATCTGAGAGCCGGAAATTATTCCTCCGGATAGTGGAGCGTGGCGAATGAGCAACGATCCCACCAGTTCACCGGCGATCATTTGGACGGAGACGACGCGGGGCTGCGCGCCCCATTCGGCCAGGACGTCCAGCAAGGCGGTTCTCGTGGGATTCAGCCCCACATTTGAAATAAGCAACTCCGAGCCAGGATGCATCAACGCCGCGCCGATAAAAAACGAAGCGGAAGAAAAATCACCGGGTACGCGCAACGACAGGGGTTTCAAGCGTGCGATTCCACGAACAGATGCGACGCCTGGAAGCAGTCTTACCTCCGCGCCAAATTCCCGCAGCGCAATTTCGGTGTGATCGCGAGTGGCGGCGGATTCGCGCACGGTGGTCCAGCCGTCGGCGAAAAGTCCCGCAAGCAGAATGGCCGATTTTACCTGCGCGCTTGCCAGCGGGAGCGAGTAGCCCATGGGCCGCAGCCCACAGCAACGAATACGCAGCGGGGCCAATTCGCCGTCATTCGCCTGTATATCCGCGCCCATCTCCCGCAGCGGGGCAATGACGCGGCCCATGGGGCGGCGGCGCAGGCTGGTGTCACCGGTAATTTTGGAATTGAAATGCTGGCCTGCGAGAGCTCCGGCGAGCAAACGCATGGTGGTGCCTGAATTACCAGCGTCGAGCGCGCGGAAACTCCCGCGTAAGCCATTCAGACCGCGGCCATGTATGGTGAGAAGGTTTGCGGTTTCGACGGCGGGCTGATCAGGCGGCAATGTTGCCGGGTGTATGGCGCCAGATGGATTGGCAGCGCCGGAAGGGGCGGCTACGGCTTCGATGCGCACTCCCAGCCGCTTGAGACATTCCAGTGTGCTCTGGCAATCCTGGGCGGTGGAGAAATTCGCAATCTCGGTGCGCCCTTCGGCTAGCGCGGCAAGGATGGCGTAGCGATGGGAAATGGATTTATCGCCGGGAACTTCGAGAGTGCCGGAAATGGGGCGGGTGAGCGGCGAGATTGTGCGCGGCACATTGAAAATCTTAGCATCTTGCCGNNCGGTGAAGGGGGGCAGGCGCGCCTACAATGGGGCCTTCATGCGAGCCAGTTCCACGATGGCGCCATTATATTCATAGAAGCTGGTTACGCCCGTGGCGATGGCCTGCTCAAACATCGCCTTCGCTTCGTCTTTGCGGCCGTGAAGCAAGGCATCTTCCCCGATATAAAAGTAGGCCTCGCAGCGCTGGAAGACATCTTTCCTGGGATTGGGGTCCTGGGCCGAAGATAAAACGACCTGCGATGACGCGGAGCCAAGATACAAGCTAACTACGGGGATGGGCCATTGCGCCGCTTTCAACATCGCGGCGTTTCTTGCCAGGGACGCCTTGGCGTCCTGGCCTAATTTGGCCTGCGCCAAATACAGCCAGAGCGCTGAATAAGCGTCGGTGGGATCCAATTGAGCGGCGAGGGCTGTGTCCCGGGCGGCGGGGTCGAACTGCCCGAGGAAGAAATACGTAATTCCGCGTCCTCTAAAAGAGTCCGCATCTTTGGGATTCAACCGCACGGCGCGATCATAATCCTCGAGCGCCTTGGAATAGTCCTTCTTCCCCCAATAGACGCTGCCCCTGCGGCGGAATAGCGTGGCATCAGCCGGGGTCAGACGAATGGCTTGGTCGCAATCCTGAATGGAGCGGTCGTAATCTTCGGTAAGATAATAGGCCATGGCGCGATTCTTGAAAGCCAGGGCATAGCCGGGATTCAGGCGAATGGCCTCGTTGAAATCGGCAATTCCGTGCTCGAAATCGCCCTTGTTGTCGTAAGCGCTGCCGCGATTATTTAAGGCGTCGGCAAAGCCGGGCTGCAGACGGATGGCCTGATCGAAATTCTGGATGGCCCGGTCATTATCGCCCTTGGTACCATAGGCGATGCCGCGGCTGTTAAATGCGCTGGCATCGTCGGGCTTGAGGATGAGGGCCTGGCCGAAGTCCTCAATGGCCAGGTCGTAATCGCCCCTGGTGCCATGGGCGATGCCTCGGTTCTTGTAGGCCAGCGCGTAATCGGGCATGAGATGAATGGCCTGGTCATAGTCCTTGATGGCGCGGACGTAATCGCCCTTAACAGCGTAAGCGTCACCGCGATTATTGAAAGTAGTGGCCAGGTTGGATGGCGATAATTTGCCGGCGTTGATGGCCGCCGTGCAGTATTGCAATGCCAGATCAGGGGTGCCAGTGGCATTCTCAGCGCACATGCGGGCATCATCATTCGACTGGGGCATACACGCCCCGGCGGTGATCTGGATCAGAAACAGAAGCGCCACAATTCTCGCCGTCGCGGTCATTCGACCTCCTCTGCAAGCCCTATTTCGCATGTGCTCACAGTGCAAGGCAAATTGAGTCCAATTATCAATTTTATACCACGAATTGCTGGGGGCGGGTTGTCCTATTTTCTCATGCTACAGGATGATCCGGGCCCGCGGGGGGATTCCCGATAAGCCTCACGCTGCCGCCTCGCCGATTGGCATCCCATTGGAGAGCACGTATGATAGTCAGACAAATGCGATCCCAACGCGTTCCGCTGTTTCTGCTGGCTGTACTTCTCTTCCCTTCAACCGCGATTTTGCTATTTTTGGTCCCCGCGCGGGCCGGCGTAAAGCCCGAGCAATCATCAGCGGCGGGCGGTACGCCGAGATCTTCCGAAGGCAACGCCCAAAAAGCGGCAGGCACTCCGAGTGCGGCGGCAGACACGAAAAGCGCGCCGAAAAGTTTCCCGCTGGCGCAAATTCAGCCGGGAATGAAAGGCGTGGCTTATACGATTTATTCCGGCGACCAAGTGGAGCAAATTGGCGTCACCGTTATCGGCGTGCTTGAAAACGTGATTGCGCCACGGAAAAGTATTGTGCTGGTGAGATTGGAAGGGCCGCTGGCGGAACATTCCGGCGTGGTGGCGGGAATGAGCGGCAGCCCCGTTTATTTCGATGGAAAGCTGGCCGGGGCCATCGCACTGAAGTTGGGAGTATTCACGAAAGAAGCCATCGCGGGCATGCAGCCGATTGAACAAATGCTCGAAATTGAAAATGAACCAGTGAAGGCCGCTGGCGAGGCAATGAACGCCTCTGGTGAAGATGAGTCCACACCGGGGGAACGTCAAAGCCGCCAATCGGAAGATTGGCGTTCCCAGGCAAAACCACAGCCCTTGAGCGGCGAGGCGACGTTCCCGGTGGCGGCGGGGCTGCCGACTGGCGCGTCACTGGTGCCCATTGATCTGCCGTTGGTGGCGGCCGGACTCGCGCCCGAGGCGCTCGCACGATTTTCGAACCAACTCGCGCAACTGGGATTTTCGGCGGCATCCGCATCCGCTGGCGGCACGGCCAAGCCCGAAGCCGATGACGCCAGTCTGAAGCCCGGCGATATGGCCGGAGTGGCGCTGGTCAGCGGAGATTTGTCGCTGAGCGCGGGATGTTCGGTGACGGCGGTGACAGGAAATTCGGTGCTGCTCTGCGGGCATCAGTTGCTGGGCGCGGGTGACGTATCGCTGCCGCTGGTGCGCGCGCATGTCCTGACCACGCTGAATTCGGCGATGGAATCCACAAAAATAATGACCACCGGCGGCGATATTGGAACGCTTACGGAGGATCGCGCGACAGGAATTATGGGGAAGTTGGGTCCATCGCCCGCGACCATTCCGGTGGAGTTGGAAATTAATGGCCAGGGCCAGACGCATACTTATCATTTCCAAGTGGCGGAACAACCTAAACTGACTCCCACGCTTCTCGGTCTGGCGACGTATAACACGCTGGTGAGCGATGTGGCCTACAACGATGGAATGATGCTGCGGCTGGAGGGCAGCATCCATCTCGACGGGCATCCGGCCATCGCCATTCACAATCTATTTGCGCCCACGGATACGCAGTTGCCGGATGGCTTTCAGTTGGCGTCGGATATCGAGACGGAGTTCGGGCAACTTTTCAACAACCCTTTCGAGAAAATCACCGTGAAAGGTTTGTCGCTAAGTGTTACCGTCGTGCCGGAATTGCGTTCCGCGAAAATAGAAAACGCGTGGAGCGAAAAAACCGACGTGCATNNCATCCCGGCGAAACGATTTCGATTAAGGCGCTATTGCAGCCCTATCGGGGCGCACCATTTATTCAGGAGATCCCCATCACCGTGCCGGCCGACGCATCACCGGGCGAGCTGCAGGTATTGGTAAGCGACGCCGTAACGCTCAATCAGGCGCGGCAATTTTTCGCAAACGCGGGGCAAGGGCCGCTGGTAAACCTGAATGAATTAATCCACGTGCTGAATAGCGAGCGCGAAAACGATCGCGTGTATGTTTCCCTGCTGCAATCCATGCCCACCCTGGTGGTCAACGGAACGGAAATGCCGGGCGCGCCGCCCTCGGTGATGCAAATCGTGCCCGCGCAAAAGCAGCAAAATACTCTGGTGGTAAGCGAATCGNNATCGCGCCTGGGGGAATGGTCCGCGAAGGCGGGTCAGGTGGTGGCCGGGCAGGAATCATTGACGATTACGATCCAGTAATCGCGTTGGGGGGAAATAATTTCTTGCGAATGAAACGTTTATCTTGCGCTTGCGCGCTTGTAGTCACGCTGCTGGTTGGGGCCATCGCCGCCCATGCCGAACGCACCCATTTCTGGCGACAATCGCGTTACGCCGAATTTGAAAAAGGGACAGCCGATGGCGTGGCCATACGAAGCGATGGATTGCTCACACCCGCGCCCAAATTCGCCCAATTCGCCGATCCCAATCTGGCCTATTTATGGGCGTTGAAGATGGATTCGCAAGGAAGACTATATGCCGCCGGAGGACCAACCGCGCGGGTGGCGCGCCTGGATGCCAGCGGCAAGTCAACGACGGTATTCGAATCGGCGGAACTCGCCGCCCAGGATATCGCCATTAATGCGAAGGGTGACCTCTTTGTGGCGACATCGCCGGACGGGAAAATTTACCGCGTAACGCCGGAGGGAAAGCGCAGCGTATTTTTTGAACCGAAAACCAAATACATCTGGGCGCTGGCCTTCGACAAGCGCGGCAATCTTTTCGCGGCCACCGGCGATCAGGGAAGGATATTCGTGATTTCGCCGGATGGCACGGGAAAGATTTTCTATACGCTTCATGATCGGAACGCCAGATCGTTACTGGTAGATTCACTTGGCGATCTGATTGTGGGGACTGATCCTCATGGGTTGGTGATACGCCTGCCGATGGGGAATGTCCGCCGTGATAAGGACGAGCGCGGCAGTGCCGAGGCGGGGGCGGCATTCGTGCTCTACGAGACTGGACAACAGGAAGTAACTTCGATCCAGCAGGACGAGACGGGAACGATTTTCGCGGCAGCCAGCGGCGAAAAGACGGCCGCGCCTCCGACGGCTACGCCGCCATCCCCCGCCAATCTCGCAGCGGCGGCACTTGCCCAGAAAGAAGCCGCTAAGGCTTCCTCGTCCGCGCCGATCGTTACGCCCGGCGCAGCCGCTGGCGCGAGCGGCCCCAGCAAGGTGTTTCGAATCGCCGCGGATGGAAACCCGGAAAAGATTTGGGAGTCGGCGGATGAGTTTGTGTACGCGCTACTTCCAGGGGCCAGCGGGGGAATTCTCGCGGGCACAGGCAACGAAGGAGTGATCCTGCGAATTGATGGGCGCGAGTATTACACGCACCTGGAAAAGGCTTCCGCGGCGCAGGTCACAGCGATGGTTTCCTCGCCCGATGGCAGGATATTCGCGGCCACTTCTAATCCGGGGAAAATCTTCACCATCGGCCCGGATGCGGCGGCAAACGGAACGCTGCTTTCGGAAGTTTTCGACGCGAAATATTTCTCGCAATGGGGCCGTCTCACATGGTGGGGACCGGGAGCAGCTTCAGGCAACGTGCAATTTTATGTCCGCTCGGGAAACACTTCCGATCCCGCGCACGATTGGAGCGACTGGGCCGGCCCGTTCGACGCTCGACAGAGCGGCTCGCCGCAGGGTGAAGCGCCGAAGGACGCGCAAAGCGTTGCGCCTTCCGCTCGTTACGCGCAGTGGAAAGTTGTGTTTACTTCGCGCGGGAGCGGCGCGCCGCCGGCGGTTACCTGGGTAAAATTGGCGTACCAGCCGCGCAACATCGCGCCGGTGATTGACGACATCGTAGTGCAAAAGCCGGGAATAAGGCTTAACGCCATAGCCGCGCAGATGCCGGTGGCCGCGTTGCAACCCGTACAATTGGAAATGCCTGGCGCGCACGGAGCGGCTGAGAGTCCGGCGCAAGCGACGGCGTTTCATCAGGAGATTCCTCCCCAGGGATTTCATGAGCGCGGCTATCAAAGCGTGCTGTGGAGCGCGCACGACGACAACAACGACGAGTTGACCTATGCGGTTTACTTTCGAGGGGAAGGCGAGACGAACTGGCGGCTGCTGAAAGACAAACTCATGGAGCCGTATTATTCCTGGGATTCGACGGCAATGCCCGACGGCGCGTATTACCTGAGGATTACCGCGTCGGATGCACATTCCAATCCGCCCGAGCAGGCGCTGGTGACGGATCGCGAAAGCGGCCGGTTTGTGGTGGCCAACAAGGCGCCGGAAATCGAAGACTTGCGCGCCGATGCGTCGCGGGCTGGCGCCGCGACGGTCACCTTCACTGCGCGCGCTTCGGATGACACGCTGGCGAAGGCTGAATACAGCCTGGACGCGAGCGAATGGAAGCTGCTCTATCCGGTGAGCGGGATTACCGATTCCTCCGTGGAAATATACCGGCACGAGATTGGCGGCGTCACGCCCGGCCGGCACACCGTGGGGGTACGCGTGTATGACCGCTACGAAAACGTGACCACGGCGCAGGTGGATTTCGACGCGAGCGGGACGGCGAAAAAGCGGTGACGCTTGTTTGGCAGGACACGCAGGAAAATCAGAAGCTGATTCCTCGTCGTCCCGCAAAGGTGGGACTCGCTCGGAATGACCGGTTTCTTGCGGGTGGGGGAAATGAGCAGACGGAAACGGAAACGCACGTGCTAACTATGTTGAGACGGGAAACCAAAACCGAATGCAGATTCTTCGGCCCACACTGCGGGGGCCTCAGAATGACAAATTTGCCTGTCGGCGGGCGGCGGAATGACGCGCTCCTTACAGGTGGAAGGTAAATGAGTGCGGGACCAAGCCTGGAAGACATTCGCGCGGCGGCGCGCCGCATCTATCCCTACATTCATCGCACGCCGGTGATGACCTGCGCCGCTTTGGACGAGATGGCCGGAGCGCGGCTTTTTTTCAAGTGCGAGAATTTTCAAAAGACGGGATCGTTCAAGATGCGCGGCGCCAGCAATGCGATTTTTTTGCTCCCTGAGGAAACCGCGGCGCGAGGAGTCGTGACCCATTCCTCCGGCAATCATGCTGCAGCGGTGGCACGGACGGCGCGCGAGCGCGGAATTCCCGCCTGGATTGTGATGCCAACGAACGCTCCCCGCACCAAACGTATCGCGGTAGAAGGCTACGGCGGGCAAGTGACCGAATGCGCTCCCACACTCGAATCGCGGGAATCGGAGATGCAACGTATTCGCGAACGAACCGGAGCGACGCTCATTCATCCCTACAATGATGAACGCGTGATTGCCGGCCAGGGCACCGCGGCACTGGAACTGCTGGAAGACGTTCGCGATCTCGACGCGCCCGATCTTGACGCGATCATCGCGCCGGTAAGCGGGGGCGGTTTGCTGAGCGGTACGGCAATTACCGCGAAGAGCCAGCAGCGTCCGCTACGCGTGTTTGGCGCGGAACCGCAAAACGCCGATGATGCATTTCGCTCGCTGGCCTCCGGGCGATTGGAACCAGCCGCCGATGCCTACACCATTGCGGATGGGTTGCGCGCAACGCTGTCTTCGCTGACGCTGAGTATTTTGAACGAACGCGTGGACGCCATAGGCCTGGTGACCGAAAGCGAAATCCCCTGGGCCATGCGGATGGTCTGGGAGCGGATGAAGATTATCATCGAGCCTTCCTCGGCTGTGCCGGTGGCGGCGCTGTTGCTGCATCGTCTTCCCGCGGAGAGATTGCGAGTGGGCGTGATTCTTTCCGGCGGTAATTTGGATTTCGATCATCTGCCATTTGGCGGTTAGCGGCGGAAGGCGGATTCATTCAACAATCCCCGGCAATGCGACCGCGGCTCCTCTTACCGATTTAAATCAAAAGCAGATTCCTCGCTACGCTCGGAATGACCATTGGGCAGACGCCGGAGATTGCCAGGGGGATTCTCCGTGGGGGGAGAAACTATCTTTGTGTGGAGATATGCCGTCCGCGACCGAGGACAACGGCGGGTTCGTGCGGCGAAGACGCTTGTGCGTGAAGCGATCTAGTCGGCGGCGACGACGTCGGCGGGTTCTTCTAAACGGTGCTCTCCTGGCGCGCCGAGAAAGACGCGCATACCGCCGAGCCAGTCCTGGAAGGCGTCCATGTAGGTGTAGAAGACCGGCGTCAAATACAGCGTTACCAACTGCGAAAAGATCAATCCACCGACGACCACCAGGCCGAGCGGGCGGCGGGAATCGGCGCCCGCGCCAAAGCCAATCGCGATGGGAAGCGTGCCCATCAGCGCGGCCATGGTGGTCATC
>PKXT01000125.1 GCA_003133505.1 Acidobacteriota bacterium | reverse complement strand
CCCACATCATGCCAGAGGTATCGCATCGCGACCGGTGGAATCGAACTGCTGCCCGATACCGCGCCGGCGCGTTTTTCGCGGGTTTTTCAGAACCGGGAGATTCTGCGGCTTTTTGAGAAATTTCGATCGGCGAAGACCTACGTGGGACGGGATCAGATTCGAGAAGGCTTATTCATAAAATAGGCCGCCCCGATCCAATCGGGTGGGTTATGGAAATCAAAGCGCTATTCTAAAATTGATACTTATTCCTCTTCCGTGCGCGGCAGGGGAAGATTGCCATTGTCGCGCCCATATCGCGCTTTCCAGGCGTGATACGCGACGGGCAGCAGAGAAAGCAGGATTATTCCGCCAATCACCCAGTGAAGTTGCCGGTCAATATTCGGAATCCTTCTGCCCAGCGTGTACCCCGTTAGCACAGTGGCCCAAACCCACAAAATCCCTCCCATGATGTCGAAAAGCAGATATCGGGAATAGGGCATGTTGGCGGCTCCAGAGACGGGCGGACAGAACGTCCTTACGATGGGAACAAACCGCGCCATAATAATCGTCTTGGCACCGTGTTTTTCGTAGAACNNGTAGAACGCATGGGCTTCGTCCAAATGGCGTTTCTTGAAAAAACGTGAATCCGGCCGGTTGTACAGGCTCTGGCCCCCTTTTCTCCCGATGGCATAGCCAAGCTGATCTCCGGCAATAGCGCATAGCGTCACCAGGGCCAGCAGCCAGAAAAGGCTGAGAGCGTGGGTGGATGCCAGCACCCCCGCCGTTACCAGCAGGGAATCGCCGGGCAAAAAGAAACCCACAAAAAGGCCCGTTTCCACAAATATCATTGTGCAAACCAGAAACAAGCCGCCCCATTGCACCAGACCGCGGACATCGTAGAGGTGATGCATCATAAGCTGGATCCAATTGGCCATGCTGGTCCTTTGTATTGCGCGGTGTTTCCTGGCGCCTCGGGCGCCCGTTTCCTCTACGATACCAGAAATAGTTGGCATGAGTCTGGAGGCCTGATGGTGGAATATGCAAAATCAGAGGGGGGACCACGTGCCTCTCCGTGCGATCAAGGTGCATCCCAAANNCCGCCTAGATGGAACGAGTTGTATTGGTCCGAACCCAGTTACTGGGCGGCAGCGCAGCTCTTGAAGCGGAGGTTGGCGATTTGCGTGCTCCAATTAAAGCTGCCGTTGCTCTTGATGTATTCAGTGGTGTACCAAAACGTGCAGTCATCCGTCGGATCGAGCGACATGCTGCTGTAATCGCCCCACCGTCCGTCGGTATTTTCCTGAACGCCTGTGCCCACCTTGATTATTTTCGCGGCCTCCAGTTTGCCCAGCGGATCCGAAGGAACGCGGCCCGCGAAGGCGATGGATGCGTCCTGCGTGGGACTGACATTACTAAATCCCAGCGCCATATCGCCAAATTGATCCATGGCTACGCTGCCCATCCAGAGGCTCCGAGTAGTGTTTTGGTACGTTCCCGATTGATACACCGTTGGTGTGGTATCCGGGCTGTGAATTTCATACCAGCGAACGGCCGACTGGGCTCTGCCTCCCGTTGGCGTGACGGTATGATCAACTACCAGCGCTTCATAGGTCCCGAAGTTCCGGTACGCCAAGCGATATAGCAGCCGGTCGGTGAGGGCTTCCAGCAACTCTCCTGGCGAGGGCTGGGTCAGGCATTCGCCCAAATTGAAATTTGCGCATGGTTCCGTGTAGGAAGGCACCGTGATCGAAATTGGCCCGGTGAATGTTGTGTTGTTGGGATTCGTGAAATCCACGTGAAATTGGTACTCGTGCAACGTGGTGGAATTATAAAGGGCTATATCAAAGTTGGGCTCTCCCGCGGGCGGCAAGGTTTGACCGTCAACGTCGGAGGGCAGCAAAAGGGAATTCTCGGTGGTCTTCTGAAAGCACTGAGCGGTCATGGCCTGTCCCGCCAGCATGGCCGTGCGGTTCATGGCGCACATTTCCGGTCCTGAATAGAATTCTCCATTGGTGAAGATATTCACGCCCAGGTAGTAGCCATCCGGCCACACGCCAACCTTGGGATAGTCATCCAGGTTGTTTCCGAAGGAGATAGCGTAACGGTTATAAGTACCTAGCGCATTGTCCGTGGTGGAAACCGCGATGCAATACATGTATGGCGTGCTCTCAAAAACCAATTGCCCGGCCACCCACCGCTGGGCCAATTGATCGTAGCGGATTTCAATGTCGCCATCGTTCTGTGTCTGGCATGAGCCGCCAAAACCGGCCCAGAACGCATTACCCGCCGTGGGGCCGGAAACCAATGCTCCAGTGGTCTTGTCGAAAACTCCGAAGCTCTCATTCACCCACTGCACTACCTGGGTGTCCCCGACGGACATATTAGTGTCCGGCGGCGCCACGGAATCGCTAAAGCCGTAGTCACCCTGGCCCACCCCGGCGAAATTCAAGCCAAGCTTGGCGGAAACAGGAGGCAATACTTCTTTTTGCACCGCCGTATCCGGCCCGTGTCCAATGATCGGCGGCCGGCCGGTTTCGGGATCCCGAGCCACGTGGGTTTCCACGTATTGAATGGGCATATTCTCAATCATCTCGCGCAGGGGCGCGGAGGTGTCATGATGGTCTTCATTTATGATGATGGGGTGCCGCTGGACCTGCGGGTTTTGCGCTGACGCACTGCGGACCGCGGCACCCGTAAATGCCAGCGCAACCAGCGCGCTGATAGCGAGGCTTCTTAGAAATATTTTCATTCTGGATCCTCCATACTTCCTCACTCGGTCGTTGCCACAGGCACGGCTGGCGACTTGCAATGCCCGGTTGGTCCTAACCGAAGCTGATAGCAACGCTAACCCTCACGGAGGTGCAAGTCAAGATGAATTACTATTAAGCCCGTTTTAGGAAGTAAATGGCGCTTGCGCCGGTGAGGAGGGCTGGCCGAAGGCTTGATGCGCCGCGCCTTTTCTGGCGCGGCGCATCAGCAAAAGTTGGCGTTGAAGGCCCCCAAAAAGGGCGCCAACCCTTAGTTACAAGCCGGAAAGCGAAGGCTGGAAAGCTGGCTGCTCCATGCGTTCGCCCCAGTGGTCGTTTTCATGTATTCGGTGGTATACCAAAAGGTGCAGTCGTCCGTGGGATCCAGGGCCATGCTGCTGTAATCTCCCCACCGGTAATATTCCTGAGAACCGGCGCCCGCTTTGAGCGTCTTAAGAGTTTCCATTGCGCCTTGGGGATCGGTGGACAATCGGCCCGTTATGCCCACGAAAGGAAAGACGGCGGTACTTGAGCCACTGAATCCAAGCAGCAGGTTATTGGCCTTGTCAGAGGCGATGCTGCCCATCCACAGGCTGGCTTTATTGTTTGCGTAGGTACCTTGCTGCGCAATCACCGGTGTTCCATCGGGGTTTTGTATTTCATACCAGCGCAAAGCGGAAACCTGGCTGCCGGAAGACGGCGTGACCGAATGAGTGACGAACAATGATTCGTGATCGCCAAAATTGCGATAGGCCAGGCGGTACATCAGGCGGTCAGCGAGGGAATCCAGGGTCTGGCCCGCCGCGGGCTGAGGTATGCATTGGCCGAATCCTCCACATGCCGATGTATAGGAGGCAACAGTGATCGAAGTGGGCCCGGTGAATGTCGTGTTATTTGGATTGGTGAAGTCCACGTGGAATTTATACAAATGCAGCGAAGTGGAAGTGGCCAGGTCCACAAAGAATGCGGGCTCCCCCGCGGTGGCAATGCCCGCGCCATCCACGTCCGAAGGCAGGAAACTGGCCTCGTTGGTTTTCGTGAAGCATTGCGCGGTCATGGGCTGCCCACTTAGCATCGCCGTGCGGTTGAGCGCGCAGGCGTCGGCATATCCGCCGTTTACATTGGTATTCAAGTAGTAGGCATCCGGCCACACCGATAGCTTGGGATAATCGGGCAGGTTGTCGCCGAAAGACATGGAATACTGGTTATACGAACTGGTGGCATCGGAAGTGGTAGAAACGGCGGAGCAGATATAGTAGGGCACTTGCTCGAATGCCAGATACAGGGCTACCCATCGTTGGGCCAGTTGATCGTACTTAATGATGATGTCGCCTTGTAGGGGCGCGGCGCAGGGACCGCCCAGCCCCGTCCAGAAAGCGCTTCCCGCGGTGGGCCCTGCAATCAGAGCGCCGGTTGTTTTGTCAAAAATGGCGAAGCTGTCATTCACGAATTCCACGACCTGGGTATCACCCACCGAGGCATTGGTATCTGGGGGAGTCAGGCTGTCGCTGTAGCCATAATCTCCCTGGCCTACGCCGGCAAAATTCTGCAAGAGCTTGGCTTTCAACTTGGGCAGCGGTTCGCGCTGTTCGGCGGCATCCGGGCCAATGCCAATGATGGGTGGACGGAAATGCCCTGGCTCAATCATCGTGCGGCTTTCGAACGCGGCGGATGGCATATTCTTAATGATTTCGCCAAGCGGCTCAGAGAGATTGTGCTGGTCTTGTTGAAGAATCCTGGGATTTCGTTGTACGGTAACGTTCTGGGCGGATGCCGTACTGGAGCCCACATTTGTTAATCCAGATAGAGCGACTAGGGTCAATAGTAACAGAGACTGCACCAAAACCCGATTTTTGAACCTTTTCATTCAAATCCTCCAGATGATCAGTCATCCCGGATTGGTAAGTTATGCAAAATCCAACAAGTAAAGGATGCGAAACAGCGATAGATTGAATTTAGAGAGGTACTACGCCGATGTCAAGGTGGCTTAAGCGAGCCGGCGTAGCGCAAAATCATCGCCGCGAGGATTTGTTCCTTGAGATTATGCCAACTAGAAAAGCAGATGCCGCAAAGAAATCCGGGCCCAACCCGAAGAAGAAGATTGAGCATTTTTATGATGCCATCAGCCCGCTATGGAAAGATTTGTGGGGCATTCATGTCCACCATGGATATTGGCGGACTGGAAAAGAGTCGAAGGAGCTAGCCCAGGAACAACTTACCGAGGAATTGGCCATGCGCGCCAATATCAAGCAGGGCGCGAGGATTCTGGACGTGGGGTGTGGGATGGGCGGTTCCTCCATTTATTTGGCCCGAAAATTCAACGCTGAAACCGTTGGTATCACTCTTTCGCCGGTTCAGGCAGGAATTGCCGCCCAAGCTGCGAAAAAAGCAGGCGTGAATTCGACATTCATCGTTATGGATGCCGAGAAGGCTAAATTCGCCAAACCTTTTGACGTCGTCTGGTCCATTGAGGCCGTGTCGCACTTGAATAATCCCAAAAATTTCTTTGGGCTGTGCGAGAGATCGCTGAGGCCCGGTGGTGTAATCGCGGTCATGGATTGGTTCGAGGCCGAGGGACTAACCGCCTCGCAATCGAAGAAATATATGGGGCCCATCCGTAGGTCTATGCTGGTTCCTTCCATGACCACCAGGACGGAGTACCTCCGGTTCGCCGCGCACCACGGCTTTGCGGTGACATTCACCAAAAACATCAGCGACCAAGTTGCGAAAAGTTGGGATCTGGGAATGGAGATCATCTCCAAACCGAAAGTGTGGAAAGCCGCCTTGCAGGAGGGGAAAATGTTGGTGGACTTTCTAAAGGGTGTGGATGCGATGAGAAAGGGGTTTTCCACCAAGAGCTTTGATTACGGCATCCTGATTGCACGGAAGCTGTAGTGGGGGCAACTGCGCTGGGAAACGCCATTACTCTAATATATTCCCCATAGAGCCAGGGTCTAACTTCGATTTATTAGCGGCTGGCGAGACCACCCGCGGTTTCAGCGCCATCAATGGTGTAGACATGCCCGGTAATGAAGGCGGCATCGTCGGAAGCCAGAAACGCGAACAGCGCAGCAACCTCTTCGGGATGGGCGTGACGTCCCAGAGGGATCTTGCCGGTCACTTCAGCGAGCATTTCATCGGTGTATTCCGCCCGCTGCATGGCCGTGAGGACGTAACCCGGGGCGACAGCGTTCACCCGAATGGCAGGCGCCAATTCAAGAGCCATCGAGCGGGTCAGCTCAATCACTCCGGCTTTGCTGGCATTGTAATCCGCGTAGAAGGGGTAACCCACAATTCCATTGGTCGAGGCGGTATTTAGGATCACTCCGCCGCCATGACCCAGCATGTGCCGCGCGGCGGCCTGCCCGACGTGAAAAACTCCATTGAGATTTACGTTGAGGACCCGATTCCATTCTTCGGGAGTGATGTCCACGAAACGATGACGGATGCTGATGCCGGCATTGTTGATGACCACGTCAATGCCGCCCATCTGCGCGACCGCTTCGTCAAAGGCGCTTTGCACTTCGTTGGGCGCAGTCACGTCGGCGCGAAAGATCGCGGACAGTTGCGGGAGTTCCCTGCCTATGCGCTCTCCAGCCTGAGCGTCTCGATCCAGCACGGAAACATTCGCGCCCTCAGCCAGAAAACGCTCCGCCGTGGCTGCGCCGATTCCGCTCGCGCCACCGGTGATAAACACTCGTTTGCCGGCCAATCCCCTCATTTCTGCCATCTTCCGCCCGCCGGATTTTGTTCCAAGATGAGTTTATTGCGCGAGGTGGGAAGTGGCAAGAATATGGCAAGAGTGGCTCTTGACGACCAGCCAAACAGGGCAGCCAGTGCAAAGTTCAAGCGATTCCACCGCTCCCGCGGTGACGTGCGCGAGGAATTTCACTCCGCCACAATCCACCGCGACCGTGACACGCATTCCAGTGCGGCTAATTTCGGCAACCCTACCGGCAATGATGTTACGGGCGCTGATCTTTTCGGGGCGTACGGTTGCGAGCATGATGTCCCCGGCGCGAATAGCGATACGCACAGAACTGCCGGGTAGTGCACGGGCGCAGGGAATTTCCAGAGTGACAGTTTCGCGCGGTCCAATAAGGTTATTCCCAGCATCAGACACGGCGCTAGAGAACGGAATAGTGGAACCCCGGGCTATCGGCCGGCACGTCATTGAGCCGCTGCTTTCGTGTACCGTGATGATTTCGGCATCCAGAATATTCTCAAANNAACCGATTCGCGGCAAGGCAGATCGAGAACCTCCACTGGCTCTCCGTGGGCGGTTACGCTGCCGTGCTCGAGCAGCATCATGCGCTCACCGAGAGCCATGGCTTCTTCTCGATCGTGGGTAACATACAGGACCGGAATTCCGCGCTCGGCATTCCATGCGCGCAGATCGTTGAGGATGCCAGCCTTTACGATCGCATCCAGCGAACTCAGCGGTTCATCAAGTAAAAGCGCGCAGGGCTCAGTGACCAAAGAACGGGCCAGAGCTACCCGCTGGCGCTCTCCCCCCGAAATTTCCGAAGGTTTTCTGCGGCGCAAATGAGCGATTTGAAAAGACTCCAGGATTTTGCTGGTGCGTTTTTCGCGTTCGTCGCGGTCGAGGCGTCGCAGCCCGTAGCAAGTGTTTTCCTCGACCGTCAAATGAGGAAAAAGCGCCAGTTCCTGAAAAACGAACGCGATGCCTCGCTTGGCTGGCTCAATGTTGATATGTCGCTGTGAATCGTAGAAAACGTGATCTCCAACGGAGACGCTTCCTTCGTCGGGCGAGTAGATGCCCGCGATACAGCGCAGCAAAGTGGACTTTCCCGCGCCCGAGGGACCGAAAAGGATCATCACGCCGGGGGGAATCTTGAACTCCGCCTCCATGCGGAACCCGCAATCGCGGGCACGTTCAAACTGTTTACAGATACGGGCGTGGAGCATGGGTTTGCGCAACTGTGCGGGAAAGGAATCAGCGAACTGAGTTTCTGCCGCCGCTGCGGACTCGCTCCCAAGCGCTAAATGTATTGCGATGCCCATTGTATCCCGCTCACTCGACCATTGCTGTGCCAGTTTGTCCGGAAATCCGGCTTAGAAGCGCTGAGACAATCACCGCGATTACGGCCAATAAGAGCAAAAGGAGCGCGAGTGGCAGCGCGCCATGCAGTCCGTCGGACTCAAATTTTACCCATAAATACACCGGCAGCGTGTGCGGGTTATAGGCTACCAGCAGGGTAGCTCCAAATTCGCCCAGCGTTCGAATCCACGCCAGCGTGGCGCCGGCGGCGATACCCGGCCACGCCAGCGGCAGGGAAACGCGGCGTAGGATTTGCCACCGGGAATCGCCCAGAATGGCCGCCGCCATTTCGAGTTGAGGATCCACGCGCTCGAATGCGGAATACGAGGCAATGATGATAAATGGCGAAGCCACGAAGATCTGAGCCAGGATAATCCCGGCGTAACTATTGGTCACCTCAAACCCGTGCGATGCGAGAGGGGCCCCAATCCATCCGTAGGGACCAAATAACTGCATCAGCAGAATTCCGCCCGCCAGAGAAGGGAGCACCAGGGGCAGGAACACCAACCCGATCCAAAATCGCTTGGCGGGTAGCCCTGCGCGAGCCAGTACATAGCTGAGAGGCACCCCCATGACCGTCATGATAGCGGTGGCGACGATCGAAGTCGTCAACGAAACATAAAGAGCATCACGAGCGCCTTCTTCTTTCCAGGCCGCCGTCCAGGTGATCCAGTTTGCTTGTAGCAGCAGGCTGGCAATCGGAAGAATCAGAGCGGCGAGAAGAAGACCGCCCAGCGCGCCAAATGCGATGAAAGTTGTTTTGGAGGAGTTCCTCACGGTTTGAACGCGCCATCAACCAGGCTTCGCCGTTGGGGAGGCACCTGGCTTGAATCGCCACCAAGTTGGTGCGGAACATCTCCAAAACCATACTGGTGAAGCAGGTCCTTGGAAGTTAGGAGAAATTTGGCGAAGGCTACGGCTGTTTCGGGATGCTGGGCATCCCCCGGAATCGTTACAGTAAATAAGATTGGCGCTCCGTGAACGGTCACTCCCTGTGCGTTCGTGTACGACTGCCGTGCATATTCCGCCGCAAAGTTTGGATCACCGAGGTTGATTTCCGCCGGTAACGTAATGTAGGGGAGATTGCGCGCCGCCGCTTCGTGCCGGTAGAAAAAGCTCGCGTCAAACTGCCCCGCTTCGACCCGCGCCATCAGGACGATTTCCGGGAAAACCTGCGCCGGATTCTGCGGCTCACCAAGGATGGTATTCAGTTCGGGCCGGTGATAATAGTTAGCGGCCAGAGGGAAGACGAAGAGCGTACGGTAGCCCTTAGGATCAATCGTAGGATCGCCCCGTCCGAATCGCACCCCTGGTTTTTCGATCAATTTATACCAGGGCATTTTTCCCGCGGCCACTTCTTCGAATTCTTTTGCGTGCGGGCTATCAGGATTGTAGGCCAGCACAATTTGAGAAGAAGCGATCAGCATGTACCACTTCACCAAATCGCCATTTGCCGGACCCATCAGGTACGTGTTGTTAACAAGCGCATCGGCGCTAATGAATACATCCGGTGTGCGAAGATGACCGCGAATTAATTGCGCGCAGGCGACCGATCCCTGGGCCTCTCCTTGGTAGGCAATTCCGGTAGCTTNNTATTCCATGACGGTGGCGAGAGGACCGGCGTAGAGGACAGAAACCGTTTGCTTGGAGGAACCAGAAGCGGCATGACTATCCAACGCTCCGGCGAAGAGTGCGCTAAACAATAACCAAACTAATAGCGGACCAAACACGCCATTATTAATTTTCATAAAACCCCTTCTAGGACACTTATGCCGGCAATCATATTGCCAAGCGGTTACGAAATTATAACACGCCGATTATTCACGGAATCGCCATTTAATAGCAGGGATGCGCTGACGAAAACGATAGGTCGCTGATAAAAATTCGCGGGCCAATTCAGTTACTTGGGATATTGGGTCTGAACCAGGCGGCGGATGGCCATTGGAATCTGTCCCATATCATATGCGGCCTTTACCGGGAGGTTGTTAAATCCGGCGCTGTGCAATCGATCGCGGCCTTCGGCCGAAAGCAGAAAGAGTACAAAGCTTTCGGCGCCTGCAGGATTTGGCGCGCGAACAGGGATGGTGATCGTGAAGATAATCGGCGAACCATGAATGGTAATGCCGTGGTCATTCGTAAAGCTCTGGGTCGCGTACAGCGGCGCCAGCGCGGGATCGCTCTGATTCAGTTCCGGCGGCAAAGAGATGAACGGGATGCCATGGGCCTGCACCTCATGGCGATAGAAAATGCCCGCGTCTATCTGCCCGGTTTCCATGCGCGCCAGTAATTCAGGTTCGGGGAAAACCTGCGCGGGATTCTGTGGCTGGCCCAGGAACGCGGACATTCCTGGGCGGTGGTAAAAGGTTTCCGCGAGCGAAAAAAGGAAAAGCGTGCGGTAACCCTTCGGGTCGAGTTCAGGATCTGTGCGGCCAAACCGGACCCCGGGCATGGTCAATACGTCGTACCAGTTTTTGGCGCCGGCCTTGGCGGCCGCAAAATCTGGGGCAAAGCGGCTCTTCGGATTGTAACCAATCACCATTTCGCCCGATGCAAAAGCAAGATACCAGCGCACCATATCGCNNGTTGGACCGATCAGCAGACGGTCGTTGACTGCGGGATCCGCGCTGATGAAGATATCCGGGGTGCGCAATCGGTCGCGAATCATATTGGCCGCTCCCACCGATCCCTGTCCCTCGCCGCGATAGAGGTAGCCCGCTTTTAGCTGGAAGGCCGGCCCAACGCTTTCTTCCATAACCGTGGACAGCGATCCGGCATAGAGGACTGCGACCGGCGACGTCACTGGGGGCTGTATGTGGCGCGGGGGCCTTGCGGCGTACGCTCCCCCGATGGCCGCCAACAGCAGCATCGAAATAGCGGCGACCCTTCGTGACCTCGCAACTTTCGCTCTCATTGTCCCTCTCAATATCTTCGCTCCGAAATTCGACCGGTCAAACGCGTAGGATCATCACTTCGGTGGCTTTTATCAGCGCCGCCACGGTTTCGCCTTTGTGCAAACCCAATTCCCGCGCGGCTTCCGCGGTAATGATGGCGGTGATGCGCTGTCCTCCAATGGAAAGCTTTATCTGGGCCAGCAACCCTTCAGTTCGCACCTCAACGACATTGCCCAGTAGTTGATTGCGTCCGCTGATGCGGCGAAAGTTTTTCCGGGCCACCGCTGGTTCTCCCGCTGGCACACGGGGGAGGTATCGTTCCACTTCACCCATCGGTACGCGATGATGACCGCCGGCGGTTCGCACTGTTTTCAACTTCTTGTGATAAATCCACTGCTTCAGCGTTTGATAACTGATCCCCATCGCCAGGGCCGCTTCGCGTGGCGTCAGCATCTCGGCGTTCTTGGTCATAACCACAATCTCCGGGACAATCGATTTTAGTCGAGTCAAATCGCAATGTACATATGTAATGATAACTCTTGTCGCAGTGCGGCTTAATGGCCGGACACTGGCTGGCGCTGCTTCTGATACCTTTAGCGGTATGCCTGACACCGTGGCGGATAAGCATCGGGTAGTTATTCTCGGCGGCGGCTTTGGCGGCCT
>PKXT01000085.1 GCA_003133505.1 Acidobacteriota bacterium | reverse complement strand
CTGAATAAGTCAATGACGCCCAGCACCGAGCCACGGCCCTGTTCAAAAAGCGACTGCAAAAGGTCGGAATTTATCCCCGGCGTGGGAATAAACGCGCCCAGTCGGTACACCGCCAACAGCGCCAAGGTAAACAGCACGCGCCGGCGGAGGTCCCGGGTACGAAAAATATTCGCGAAAGCTTCGAAAAGGCTTCTCATTGCAGGATTTCGAATTTACCGCCCGCTTGGGTGATTTTTTCCCCGGCGGCCTGGCTAAAGGCGTGGGCCCGCACGGTGAGGGCTACCTTCAAATCGCCGCCGCCCAGAATTTTCAGTCCAAGCTTGCGGTTGCGCAGAAGACCACGAGAAACCAGAGACTCCGGGCTCACTGTTTCCCCTACCGAAAACGCATTGAGCGCGGCCACGCTGACAACGGCAAACTCCTCGCTAAACAGGTTATGAAATCCGCGCTTGGGCAGGCGGCGATGCAAGGGCATCTGTCCACCTTCAAAACCGCGACGCCGCTGATAGCCCCGGCGGGATTTCTGGCCTTTGTTGCCGCGGCCGGAAGTCTTGCCGAGTTTGGAGCCCATGCCGCGACCCACTCGCACGCGACGGTGCCGCGAACCCTTGGCCGGCCTCAGATTGGAAAGTTTCAAGTCCATTGCGTCCTCTTACGATTCAACTTCTTCCACCAGATGCCTGACCTGGTGGATCATGCCGCGAATAGCGGGAGTATCTTGCCGCTCAACCACCTGATGCATACGGCGAAATCCCAGCCCGCGAATCGTCTGGCGCATCCAAATCGGGCAACCGATGAAACTACGTACCCAGCGGATTCGAATCGTTTTCTCTTTCTTGTTATCCATGACTTGGGCTCACTCTTACGGATTTAACTGGGCGGCAACTTTACCGCGTAGCTCGGCGACGCGGTCGGCGTCCTTGAGCTGAAGGAGAGCGTGAAAGGTCGCCTTCACAACATTGTGAGGATTCGACGTGCCCAGAGACTTGGTGAGCACATTCTGAATTCCCGCTACCTCCATCACCGCGCGGACAGGGCCCCCGGCGATTACCCCAGTTCCTTCCGGGGCGGGTTTCAGCATTACCTGGCCCGAACCAAAACGCCCTAAAACCTGATGTGGGATGGTGCCGCCCTTCAAATTCATGCTGATCAAATTCTTCTTGGCTTGCTCAATGGCCTTGCGTATGGCCATGGGGACTTCGCGCGCCTTACCCATCCCAAACCCGGCATGGCCCTGCTTATCGCCCACCACCACCAGAGCGGAGAAGCTGAGGTTCTTGCCGCCTTTCACCACCTTGGTGCAGCGGTTGATTGCGATAACCTGGTCTTTCAGGTTCTGCGCGTTGACATCCAACACGCGGCGTATGGATAAAGTATCTTTGAGATCCTGTTTTGGCATATTGTCTTAGAACTTCAGTCCGGCTTCCCGGGCTGCCTCCGCCAGTGAACGGATTCGCCCGTGGTATTTGTATCCTCCGCGATCAAAAACGACCAATTCNNCCCGCCGCAAGGGCCCGCTGGGCCAGCACGCGTCCCACAACTTTGGCCGCCGCAATGTTTCCGCCGCCCTTAATGTCCCCGCGCACTTCAGCGTCCAGCGAACTGGCCGAAGCCAGAGTGCGATGGTTCGAATCGTCAATCACCTGAGCCCGAATATGCTTGATCGAGCGATAGACGGCGACGCGTGGGCGCTCGACAGTGCCGCTGATCTTGCGCCGAATCCGGCGATGGAGACGCTCGCGATGCGCGCTGCGCGCCAGCCTCTTAACTGGTAGCTGTGCCACTTCTTCTATCCTCCCGCACTATGAGCCGGCCTTCGCGCCAGCCTTGCCCGCTTTCTTCTTCAAATGCTCACCCGCGATGCGTACTCCCTTCTGCTTATATGGATCAGGGGGACGAAGGGCGCGCATATTCGCGGCAACCTGGCCCACCCTGGCTTTGTCCGCGCCCATAACGGAAAGCCGGGTCTGCTTTTCCACCGTTACCTGAATTCCCTCGGGAATGGGGAATTCGACAGGGTGGGAATATCCCAAAGCGAAAACTACGTTCTTGCCCTTAACTTCCGCGCGATATCCCACGCCCACAATTTCCAAATCGCGCTGGAATCCCTGGGACACGCCGTGAACACCATTGGCCATCAGCGCGCGTGCCAGACCATGCATGGCCGCCTGTTCATCACTATCCCGCACGGCATGCAGGACGTTGTCTTTCAACTCGAACCGAATCCCCGGAGGAATGGGCACCGACATCTTTCCCTTGGGCCCCTGCAGGTCCACAATTCCCTCATGCAGTTGCACCTTCACCCCGGAAGGGATGCTGATCGGTTGTTTTCCAATTCGCGACATCGCTTATACCCGCCCTGAAATGTTTACCAGACTTCGCACAGCAGCTCGCCGCCCACGCCTTCGCGCCGTGCGGTTCCCCCACTCATCAATCCCCGGGGTGTGGATAGAATTGCCGTACCCATTCCGCCTACCACCTTGCGAATGTCGCCCTTGCCCACATACCGGCGGCAGCCAGGACGCGATATCCGCTTCAAATCGGTAATNNGTATCGCAGCATCAGGCGAAGCACCTTGCGCACCTTTCCTTCATCCACCACTTTGTAGGACGCGACATAGCCCTCTTCCTTGAGGATTCGGGCGATTTCCACTTTCATCCGCGACGTGGGAATATCCACGCGGGGATGCTTGGCCCGTGTGGCGTTGCGGATTCGAGTCAACATATCGGCAATTGGGTCAGTAAGCATCCTTATATCCTTACCAGCTCGCCTTCACGACGCCGGGAATTTCTCCCTTGAGCGCCAGACCGCGGAAACATATGCGGCATAGTTCAAACTTTCTCAGAAAACCTCGCGGACGCCCGCAAAGCCGGCACCGGTTTCGTATGCGGCCCTTGAATTTGGGCGGCCGCTTCATCTTAGCGAATTGGGATGTGCGAGCCATCTAGCCTCCTTGGGTCCTGAAGGGTACGCCGAGCAGCCGCAGCAACTCGCGCCCTTCTTCGTCACTGCTGGCTGTAGTAGTGATGGTTACGTTCATGCCCTTGAGCTTATCCACGCGCGTGTAATCAATCTCGGGAAATACCAACTGGTCCTTCAATCCCATTGTGTAGTTGCCGCGTCCGTCGAATGAACTGGGCGCCAGCCCCTTGAAGTCGCGGACCCGCGGCAAGACTATATTGGTGAAGCGGTCTAGAAACTCGTACATCCGCTCGCCGCGCATCGTCACCATGCAGCCTATCGGCATTCCCTTGCGGATCTTGAAATTCGAAATCGATTTCTTGGCGCGAGTGATAACCGGTTTCTGGCCGGTAATCTGCCCCAGCTCCTGCACCGCGACGTCCAGCAGTTTCACGTTCTGGCTGGCTTCGCCCATGCCAATGTTCACGGTAACTTTGGCAATACGCGGCACGGCCATGTGGTTCTTATATCCAAACTTCTTGGTCAGCCCCGGAACAGCGTCCGTCGTGTACTTCTCATGTAACCGCGTCTTCATGTCTAGTTCAGCTTCCTTTTTCCCGCTTCACGTAGCTTCAAATTCACTGCTGCTTCCCGCCGACTATTCGGTACCGTTTACTTATTCCGGCAGGGTGGCATTGCACCGGCGGCAAACCCGCACTCGCGTCCCGCTGGGCAATACGGACCTGCCCATCCGCGAACTCTTGCCGCATCCAGGGCATACCAGCATCACGTTGGAAATATTAACCGCGGCTTCCTTGTCTATGATGCCCCCCTTAATATTCTTGTTCGGATTCGCGCGCGTATGCCGCTTGATCATATTCGAATGTTCGACGGTTACCCGGTTCTTGGCCCGGTCCACGGAGAGCACGCGTCCAGTCTTCCCACGGTCGCGCCCCGCCATCATCTTGACGACGTCGCCCCGACGGATATTGATGCTGTTTGCTTTGCTTTCAGGTTTCATGGCTTACCACACTTCCGGAGCTAGCGAAACGATTTTGGTGAACTTCTTGTCTCGCAACTCTCGCGCTACCGGCCCGAACACGCGCGTTCCCACCGGCTCATTGGCTTCGTTAATCAACACCGCGGCGTTATCGTCAAACCGAATGTAGCTTCCGTCCCGCCGCCGCTGTTCCTTGCGGGTCCGGACGACTACCGCACGGACTACCTTCCCAGCCTTCACCTGGCTATCTGGCGCCGCTTCCTTAACCGCCGCGGTAATCACGTCACCGAGCCCCGCCACCAGGCCGGCGTCGCCGCCCAGAGGAAGGATGCAGGTTATCTGGCGCGCGCCGGAGTTATCCGCCACCGTCAGCCATGTTCTCATCTGTACCATGAGCCTGCTCCTTTGCCCTTTACCCTATCGAACCTTTACGTCTTCCCTAATTACCACGCCGCGAACGAGCGATAATTTCAGCCAGTCTCCAACGTTTCAGCCGCGACATCGGACGGCTGGCCACCAGCCGGACGGTATCGCCGACGCTAGCTTCGCCCTTTTCGTCGTGGGCATAATACTTTTTTGCCGTCGCAACCACTCGATGATAGAGAGGGTGCCGCGCCTTGCGAATCACCTTCACTACAATAGTTTTCTGCATCTTCGCGCTGGTAACTACTCCCAGCAGCGTCTGCCGCTTATGTCCGGCTGCGACAGGGGTTTCATTTTCCATGGCTGGTCCTCGGCTTGCTGCTCGTCTTCGCGGTCCCGGACGCAGATTTCTTCACTTTATCGGCCTTGGGCTTGGCATCCGATTTCGCCTTCACCCTTTTTACCTTCGGGACAATGGCTTTCGCTTTAATCGAAACACTCCGGGAGCCTGCCCCCGCTGGATGCTTTAATTCTTCCTCTCGGAGGAGCGTCTTGACACGCGCCAAGTCGCGGCGCGCAAGGCGCAGTTTCTTCAATCCCTCGGACTGGCCCGTATTCATCTGAAACCGCAACCGGAAAACCTGATCCGTAAGGTCGCGATCCCGCGCCGCCAACTCTTGCGGCCCCAAGTCACGCAATTTTTCCATCGGCCGCGCCATTAGAATTCCACCGCCCTGGTGACAAACTTGGTCGGAAAGGGCAGCTTGTGCGATGCCAATTCCATGGCCTGCTTGGCAGTGGTCAGATCCACACCAGCCATTTCAAATAGCACCCGGCCCGGCTTCACCACCGCTACCCAGTGCTCCGGTGGACCTTTACCCTTACCCATTCTGGTTTCCGCCGGCTTCTTNNCCCTTGCCCATGCGGGTTTCCGCCGGCTTCTTGGTGAACGGCTTGTCGGGAAACACTCGAATCCAAAGTTTTCCGCCACGCTTGATAAACCGGGTAATGGCCACACGCGAAGCCTCAATCTGCCGGTCTGTCATCCAGGCCGGTTCCATAGCCTTAAGCCCGTATTCACCGAAGGCCAGCGCGCCACCGCGCCACGCTTTGCCTGTCCGACGCCCGCGCTGCTGCTTACGATACTTCACCTTTCTTGGCATCAACATAGTTGTTTACCAGTCGCCCCGATTCATGCTCATTGAACGTTTCTACGCAACCGCCGGCGATTTGGCGGGAGTCTTGAGCGGTATATTTTCGCCCTGATAAACCCAGCACTTCACCCCTATTACACCGTAGGTGGTATTGGCGCGGGCGGTTCCAAAGTCAATATCGGCGCGCAGAGTCTGCAGCGGCAGACGCCCCTGCAGGTACCATTCCTTGCGAGCGATCTCGGCGCCATTCAGCCGCCCAGCCACGCGGACCTTAATGCCCTTGCATCCGAACCGCAACGCCGAATCCACGGCTTTGCGCATGGCGCGGCGGAAAGCAACGCGCTTTTCAAGCTGCAACGCGATGGATTCAGCCACCAACTGCGCGTCTAATTCCGGCCGATGCACTTCCTGGATATCAATATGTACCTCGCGCTTGGTGCGCTTCTGCACTTCGGCCTTCAGCTTGTCAATCTCCGCACCTTTCCGCCCAATAATGATTCCAGGGCGCGCGGTATAGATCCGAATCACCAGCTTGTTGGCGGCGCGTTCGATGTCAATGTTCTTTATACCCGCCGAACGCAGCCGGTTCTTGAGTTCCTCACGAAGCTGGACGTCTTCAAACAGGAGATCCGCATATTCCTTGGTCGCGAACCAACGGGACCTCCACGGCTTGTTGTAGCCCAGCCGGAATCCATACGGATGAGTTTTCTGACCCACTTAGCCTCCTGCCTTTTTGCCACGCGGCGTCTGACTCTTCTTAATCAGAGCCTTGCGAGCGCGATGGACGGCGCCTCGCATGCCCGACGGGCCTTCGGCGTCCGCCGCGGCCGCGGCCACACGGCCAGCGGCGGCTACATGATGCTCCGCAACGCTCACCACAATATGGCTCGTGCGCTTCTGGTATCTGAATCCGCGGCCCATTGGTGCCGGACGCAAGCGCTTCCAGCGAGGGCCTTCATTTACGAAACACTGCGATACGAACAGCGTGTCCACATCCAGCGGGGTTCCCGCATCGTCTGCCTTGCGCTCGGCATTGGCAATGGCGCTGCGTAGCACCTTGGCGACGTCCTTGGCCACACGCTTCTTGGTGAAACGCAGAGTGTGGAGCGCTTCGCCGGCTCGGCGTCCGCGAATCAAATCGATTACCAACCGCGCTTTCTGCGGTGAGACTCGCACATATTTGCCGCGAGCCAGCGCCTCAATTGCCGGAGATACTGTTTCTGCCGCCATTGGTTATGCCTTCGCTCCTGCTGGCGCGCCTGTTGCCGCCGGCGGGGGAGCTGATGCCGCCGCAGCCCTTTCCAGAGCAGCCTTCACTCCGTGACCCTTGAAACTGCGCGTGGGCGAAAATTCACCCAGCTTGTGACCAACCATCTGCTCGGTGACGTATACCGGTATGAACTTCTTGCCATTGTGAACCGCGAGCGTCAGGCCAACCATTTCGGGAATGATGGTGGATCGCCGCGACCACGTCTTGATGACTTTTTTCTCGTTCCGGTCGTTCATGGTATTCACCTTCACCCGAAGGTGGTCATCCACGAAAGGACCTTTTTTCAAAGAGCGCGGCATAATTCCCCTATTCTCCCGCCCGGCGAAGCTTGATCCAGCGGGGACGACGCATTTTCTGAAAGCCACGTACCGGACCCGGAACCCGGTGCGAGTGCGGACAAAACGGACAAACAAACCGCGTACCCTGCGCGTGCGGAGCTTTTTCTACAATTACCGCCCACCCCGTCTTGCAAAAGCGATACAACACCTGCTCCGGGACAACAACTGCCGCCTTTGGAGCGGCCACAATCTTACGGGCTCGACGCGGCGCGGCCTTCGCGGGGCGCACAGGGCGCCGGGCGGTGCGACGGCTGGTTCGGGTTGCTCTCATCATCTCCTCACGGTATTTAACCGAGGCTCAGAACTGACTAACTTCACGGCCTTCACGGCAAAAAAAACGGCACACAACTTCAATATGCCAAACGCTATGACTTGCGGCGCTGCACGATGGCTTTATCGCCCAAACGCTTCCTTCGCGTCTTTGCGCCCAACGTCGGAAATCCCCATGGTGTCTGCGGATGATTTCCCTTTACGCGGCCTTCACCACCGCCGTGTGGATGATCCACCGGATTCATGGCCACGCCGCGAACCGTCGGCCTGATACCCATCCAACGCGAGCGCCCTGCTTTACCGTAAGTTATGTTCTCGTGATCCACATTGCCAACCTGGCCAATCGTGGCCATGCAGTTCAAGCTGAACTTGCGTGTTTCGCCCGATGGCAGCTTGATCAGCGCAAAATCCCCTTCCTTGCTAAGCAATTGCGCCTCGCCACCAGCGGACCTTACCATCTGCGCACCTTTTCCAGGCGACATCTCAAGGTTATGCACCATTGTGCCAGGCGGAATATTACGGAACGGCAAAGCATTGCCCGGCAGGATATCGGCTTCCGGGCCGCTCTGTATCGTCATACCAACCTGAAGCCCCACCGGCTGCAAGATGTAACGTTTCTCGCCATCGGCGTAATGCAACAGCGCAAGACGCGCGGAGCGGTTGGGATCGTATTCAATCGCTGCCACTTTGGCGGGAATGCCGGTCTTATCCCGGCGGAAATCCACCACGCGATATTGCCGCGCGTGGCCGCCGCCGCGATGCCATATGGTGACTTCGCCATGATTGTTGCGGCCGCCGGTGCGGCGTTGCGGCTCCAACAAGGACTTTTCCGGCGTCTGTTTGGTAATATCGCTCTTATCGAGCGTCGTCAAAAATCGCCGTGATGGAGTGTATGGTTTAAAACTCTTTAGCGCCATGATTGCCTCTTGCCCAACCGAATTCCCGATTCCACACGCGTCGCCGGATTACAGGTTTTCGGCGTACTCGATCATTTTTTCGCCCGGCGCCAGCCGGACATACGCCTTCTTCCAATCGTGCCGGTAGCCCTCTGAGCGGCCCCGGCGGCGAAACTTGCCGTGAAAATTGGCTGTTCGAACACTGGCTACTTTTACCTTAAAAATCGTCTGCACAGCTTCCTTAACCGCGGTCTTATTGGCGTCGACCGCCACCTCAAATACAACGGTGTGCTGCGTTTCCTTCACACCCATGCCCTTTTCCGTGATAATGGGCCGGCGAATGACTTGATAAGCGCGGATGGTCATTGCTTAATCCTTAGCCCGGTCCTTGGTCTTCGGAGCCGGCTGAATCTCCACCATCTTAGTCTTCGCGCTGCTCAGTCCACGGCTCAATTTCTCCGCAGCGGCGCGGGTAAGCAACAGACGGTCGTGGCGGAGTAGATCGTAGGGCTGCAACATCGTCGTTGTTACCAACTTCACCCCCGCCAAATTGCGGCTGGCCTTGGTGAGATTGTCGGCGGGCATCGTTTCAACCATCAAAATTGTGCGGCTCGCGCCATCCAGCCTGGTCAATGTCTGACGCAACGCTTTGGTCTTGTGGGTTTCCAGCGTCCACTCATCCACCACAGTCAATTTCTGCTCGGCCAGTTTGGACGATAGCGCCGAACGCAACGCGCCAACCAAGACCTTTTTTGGAATGCGATAAGCGTAGCTGCGGGGCCTGGGGCCATGTACCGTGCCGCCGTGCCGCCACAATGGCGAACGTATTGAGCCGATGCGCGCCCGGCCCGTGCCTTTCTGCCGCCAAAGCTTGCGCCCAGCGCCGCTGACTTCGCTCTTGTNNTCTTGTGGGTGCCCGCGCGTTGTCCCGCCAGATAATTGCGCACCGTTTCATGCAGCAAAGTTGGATTCACGCGCGCGGCAAACACTTCGTCGGCCAGAGTAACCTGGCCAACCTTGCCGCCTTCCAGATTGAGAACGTCCACTACAGGCATTTCCGCCTCGTTACCGGCCTTTGCCGGCCTTTCGAATTACGATATAGCTGCCCGTCGGGCCAGGAACCGCTCCCCGAACTAGCAGCAAATTTTCTTCAGCGTCCACTTTTACCACCCGCAAGTTCTTGGCCGTCACTCGCTCGTGGCCCATGTGGCCGGGAAAATGCTGGCCTTTCCACACACGCGATGGGAACGAACTGGCTCCGATGCCGCCAGGCGCGCGATGAAACATCGAACCGTGCGNNAGTGCCAGCGCTTCACGCCGCCGGCGAACCCGCGGCCCTTGCTCACTCCAATCACATCTACCAATTCACCGGTTGCAAAACTATCCACCAGCACTCGGTCGCCAGTCTTGGATTCTTCCTTCGAATCTCTCTCTTTCGAATCTGACTTCTTCGCATCCGACTGGCGGAACTCGCGCACAAAGCGCATGGGGGCGACATCCGCCTTCTTGAAATGTCCAGTCATCGCCTTTGTTACGCGTTGGGGCTTAATGAACTCCACCAAACCAAGCTGCACAGCTTCATAGCCATCAGTGCCCTGTGTCCGCCGCTGCACAATGACGCACGGACCGGCCTGCAGCACCGTGCATGGCACCGCAGCGCCGTCGGCGGCGTAAATCTGTGTCATACCCAGCTTAATACCCAGTATTCCGTTAACCGCCATCGCAATCCACTCTCTCTATGACTTGCTTAAACACAGCTTTACTTAACCGCGTGTTCCCGGCCAAATGCCTTGATTTCCACGTCCACGC
>PKXT01000233.1 GCA_003133505.1 Acidobacteriota bacterium | reverse complement strand
TGCCGCTGCATGTCAAACATTGCCTGATGCGCTCTGCCAGACTGAAGCCATCCAGTTGCGGCATGTGGCAATCCAGAATAATCAAATCGAAAGGCTTCTTTGCCTGGTTCAGTATGACCAGCGCGTCATCCGCGCCTGCCGCCAGTACCGGCACAATCCCGCTCGCCTGTAGCATTCCAGACGCCGCCTGCCGCTTTGCCGTTCCACTGTCAACCACCAGAACCGACAGCTTACTAAGGTCGGCCACGGCCGGCTCTGTGCGCTTTTCGCTGCCATCGCTTCCCACCTTCGCCGTGAAATGGAAGGCGCTGCCACATCCAGGTTCGCTTTCCACCCAGATGCGCCCGCCATAGGCTTCCACAATGTGTCTGGCGATGGAAAGACCCAAGCCTGTTCCTCCCCCTTCGCGCGAACGTGCCGCGTCCACGCGGTAGAACCGCTCGAATATGCGGTCGTGTTCTGCTTGGGGAATTCCTATGCCGGTATCCTCGACGCTAACTATGGCTAGATGTTCCTGACGTTCCGCGCGCAGGGTAATATAACCGCCGGGAGGCGTGTAGTGAACCGCATTGTCCAGCAAGTTTTGCAGTACTTCGCGAAGTCCGTTCTGATCCCCATCCAATGGCGGGAGATCCGTCGGTATTTCCACGCTGACGACAAGTTGTTTTCTGTGTGCTTCCATTCGGGTGGCTTCCACGCACGACTCTATGAGAGCGTCCGCAGCCACTAAATGGCTTTCCAGCTCGAGTTTTCCCGCCTCGATTCTCGCAAGCTTTAGCAGATCATCGGTAAGCCGGGCGAGACGAAGCGATTGGTCGCGAATAATCTCGACAAATTTGCGGTTATTTCGCTCGTCTTCGAGAGCGCCGGCCAGCAAGGTTTCCGCAAATCCCTGGATGGCTGTGAGTGGTGTCTTGAATTCATGCGAGACGTTGGCGACAAAATCGCGACGAACTCTTTCGAGCCGGCGCAGTTCGCTAATGTCATGGAGCACAATTACCGCGCCACGCGCTGTCGAATCATTTGCTGTCTCTTCTGGTGCGGAGCCAGCATTTGTTAAGGGCGGCAGGGGGGCGGCGGCTACCGCGAAGGTTTGCGGCTGTAGGGTTCCCAAGCTCACCTCGCTCCTTACTACTTCGTTCTTTTGGAGGGACTCTCGCAGCGCTTCGTGCAATTCGGGCTGCCGGATGGTTTCAAGCAGCGGACGGCCCTCGGCGTGGAAAGCGTCCACCCCGAGAATCTCCGCAAAAGCGCGGTTACAAAACACAAGGCGGTCGGATTCATCCATCACCGCTACACCCTCGACCATGCTGCCAAGGATGGCGGACGAGCGGTTCCGTTCCTCGGTAAGAGATTGAATGGTCTGATGCAACCGTCCCGCCGTTTGGTTGAGGGAAATGGTCAGATCACCCAATTCCCCGCCAGTTTGCCCCAAAGGAAGAGGGTTGAAGTCGCCCGCGGCGACGCGTTCGGAAAATTCCTTCAGGTGCTCTATGCGGCGCGCGAATGAGCGAGTGGAGAGCGTCCACACGATGATTCCCGTGAGGAAAATCAGCAGACATCCGCCCCACAAAATTGGCCGGAGAGCCGTCATCTGAGCTCTGCCGTCGCCGAGCGGAACGCCTAGTTCCTGATTGCGGAGAATTCTGCCCACACTAAAATCCAACAGAGCGATGACGATCAGAGTCGCGGCCAGGAAGGCGATACTCAGCCATTGAAAAAATTTAGTTGGCACGGGTTTCGAAGAGGTAACCAGCCCCTCGAACGGTTTTCACATAGGCCGGCCGCTGGGGGTTTTCCTCGATTTTTTCGCGCAAACGCATAATGTAAACATCCACGGAGCGGGGTGTGACGAAGCGATCGTTGCCCCACACAGCGTCCAATAACTGATCACGGGAAAATACGCGATTGGGGCGGGTAGCCAGATAATACAACAGACGAAATTCCAGCGTGCTCAGCATGAGCGCCTTGCCACCGCGGGTCACCCGGTAAGCCGCCGGATCGATGTGTAGCTTCCCAATTTCGAGTGAACGTTCAGCTTCCTCGGCAGGCTCGACGCGCCGCAAAAGCGCCTTAACCCGCGCGGCCAGCTCGCGGGGACTGAAAGGCTTGGTTACGTAGTCATCCGCTCCGNNTCAGCAAATCTGGAGGTGATTTCCGCAATTGAGCCAAGCCACTGGCCCCTTCACCTACGGCAACTACTCGATAACCCTCTTTCTCGAGGTTATACCGCACCAGCTCCACGATGTCGCGGTCATCTTCGATCAAAAGAATCGTTTTCATGCACCCTCATTGGTAACAATTTGCAGCATTCGCCGGCTACACCATAACGGAATGGAACATGCATGGCAATGGTCATTCGCGAGTTGGCTTCTTGTTTCACTCTGGGTCATAGCATGGATGTATGACAGCGGGATGTAGAAATTGTAACGGACCTGTAAACAGGGACCAGACTTCTCGCAAGCGGGCGCTTGCAAGAAGATTGGGTTTGGTCATTAGCATGCCTGGATTGCCAGCGGGCAGGCGCGTCCGCTTACTTCATGCCGTGGCTTCAACAATATAAACAAATATAAGAATAAACTGATGAGCGTCCCCATAGGTTCCAGCGTTCAACAACTTGACCCGTCGCAGCAGAGCGAAGAAGCGCTTGAGTTCGAGCATGCTTTGGGCGCGAAGATCGTTGGCCAAAGCGAAGCGGTGCGCGCCGTCGTGGATACCTACCAAGTATTCCGCGCCGGACTGAGTGCGCCCGGCCGCCCGGTGGGAAATTTGATGTCTTGCCGACGCCAAACTCTGACGCGGCGCCCCATGCAGCGCCTCCACACCCGCTGGATGGGCGCTTTCGAAACAAGTAAGACTTTCCCGGAGGTTCTCGCCGTGACCGGAGTTGAGGTGACTTCATGAAGATACTCATCGCGGAAGATGAAGCAGTTTCCCGGATGACGCTCCAGCGAGCCCTGCGAACTTGGGGGCATGAGGTCGTAAACGTCGAGANNTGGGGCGGACCCCTGGACAGTTCTTCAAGAAGCTGATGCTCCCCAGATTGCCCTGGTGGATTGGATGATGCCAGGGCTCGATGGCGTGGAATTGTGCCGGCGTCTCCGCAAGGGTGAGCAGGGTCCCTACGTGTACGTTATTCTGATCATCGCGCGTAACCAACGCGAGGAATTGCTGGAATCCCTGGAGGAGGGTGCTGACGATTTCTTGACCAAGCCATGGGAGCCGGACGAATTGCGAGCCCGGTTAAACGTTGGGCAGCGCATCGTGCGCCTGCAGCAAGACTTGGTACATTCACAGGATGCTCTATATTTTCAGGCGACTCACGATTCACTTACCGGTTTGAATAATCGCAGGGATATTCTGGCCGTACTGCAGCGGGAGATGAGCCGGTGCACCCGCCAAAATACGTCTTTGGGCATAGTCCTTGCCGACATTGACCACTTCAAGCAGATAAATGACGAACATGGTCATCAGGCCGGCGATTCAGTTCTCCAGGAAGTCGCCCGACGTTTGCTGGCAACTGTGCGCGCATACGACGCGGTGGGGCTCTACGGGGGCGAAGAGTTTCTGATTGTGGTTCCGTCGGCGGACGCCCTCGGTGTGGTAGTCCAGGCCGAGCGCATCCGCAACGCCTTCGACAAACGCTCATTTGGCGTGGGAACCAATCACCTGGATGTGAAACTTAGCACCGGCGTCGCGGTAGCAGACTCTTTATCATCCCCAGATCCCGCGAGTTTGCTGCGTGCGGCCGACGCCGCGCTTTACCGGGCTAAAAAAAATACCGGACGAAATCGCATGGAACTGGCTACTTCCTCGGAGCCAAATGGAAATTTTCCGGCTCCAGCATGGCGAGCCGCGCCGCAAGGTCCCCCCAGCGCGTAACGCAAGTCCTAGAGGCTTCATACCGGGGTATCGCCACCGTAGGATAAATCGCCCACCCTGGCTGTCATGACGGGTGGATATGACATTATTTCAGAACACGAGCCTGCTCCAGCCGGCGTACCTCGGCTCACCCGCTTCCGCTGCCGCACCAAAATCGGCTACACTAGAAGCCACTTCGGCGGTATCGTCTAGGGGTTAGGACGTCAGATTCTCATTCTGGAAACCCGGGTTCGATTCCCGGTACCGCTACCATCCGGCTTCTAATAGGCAGAATGATTGGCTTGCGGTTGCCAGTTGACTACTAAATCGAGGGCGACCGTTTTCTCATCTCCGATGGTGTTCACCAGGAAATGCTGCCCATCCGAAGAAACAGCGTAATTGGTGATTTCCGCCCGCAGGAAATTTGGTATGTTGACCCGAAAAAGAGGCTGAGCCGCGCCGATTTGCAATCCAGTCTGGCCTGTGCGGATGGAGACGGCCATCAGTTGACCGTTGGCAACGAAATACAACTCCGAGCCGTCCTGCTTCCAGCGAGGAGCCGTAGCCCCTCCGTTGGAAATTTGCCATTTCTGATTAAACCCCCGGAGTCCTGTGACGTAGACCTCCTTCTGACCGGATTCGTTCGAGACATAGGCCAGCCAGCGCCCATCGGGTGAAAATTTCCCCCCGTAGGCAATGCCGCGGGAAGGAACAGCGGTCAGATCTCCCTTGCCGTTTTCGGCTAGGGTTGTCACTTGATATTCGTTCGCGCTCTCTACGTCCGCGGCCAGCATATGCAGAGGCGCCGACCAATCCGTCGGCGACAGCAACTGCATCAGCGTGTCCCGAATCAGTTCCTGGGTCCCAGTGCCATCGGCCCGCTTCTCCACCAGTTGGGCCAGATTTCCTTTCTTGGTCACCATGTAGGCCACCCTGCTATCATCCGGCGACCAAATAGCAGAGGAATTGAGATTGGCGCCAAAGCTCAACCGGGTCTTTGTCCCTCTTTCGAGGTCGACGACCCAAACGTCGGCGGCGGGGTCTCCCAAGCCAAACGCCAGCTTCTTTCCATCGTGGGACAACTCAGGCCCGAAATACGTGCCAGGATTACCCACCGTACCGGTTGTTCGCCCGGCCCGATCGAACCACTGGAGCCGCGTGAGCGTGCCTAAACCCGCATTCTGATACACAATCCGGCCATTGTTGGAGACGCTGAACACCCCATGCCAGACCGATTCGTCGTCAAACACTTTGTCGAGCACCCGGATCGGCTCGCCTTCCAGTTCCAGCTTGCCCATATTCAAATGCTGGGCCATCAGGCTTTCCTGCCGGACATAAAATACAAGTCCGTTCGCGTAGGTTGCCCCCGAATAGGAATGCACCAGCAACTTACTGGTGCGCCCGTCCAGTGAACCCACGTAAACACCAGAATCCTGGCTATGAGGATTGTCGTGACTGGTGGCCAGATACAAAAAATGCTGGCCGTCAGGAAGAAAAAACGGCCAGCGGTGAGTGGTGTACCGCGATTCATCCACCTGTGTTACGAACACGGGCGTACCACCGCTGGCTGGCACTTTGGAGATTCCTCCGCGGGCATCGCCCGCCAGCAGTATCGTGCCATCCGGCCCCCAGGACCCACCGCGCCCAGCGGGTGCCGTACACACTGTCGCGGGCGTGCCCGTCACCAGGTCCAGCTTCCTTAACTTGCCGTCCTGAAAAAGAGCGACGCTGCGCCCATCGGCTGACCAGAACGCGAACATCGCGCCTTTCGTATCCGGCAGCTCCTGTAACGAGCCATCCTCCAGCGAGCGAATCCACAACGAATCGCCTGCTCCGAAGAGCAGCCGCTGGCCGTCAGAGGACAATACCGGTGGACTAGCATCATTGCCCGCCGAGCGAAATTGCGTTTTATCCGGCGCCATGATGAAAACGTGCAGTTCGGGGGCCGCGCTCCTCGTCGCGCGCATCAACGCCCAGCCAATGCCAATACCGAGTAACAGCAGCACTCCGGCAGCGGCCAGCCGAAGCTGCTTTTTTTTCGGCACCTCAGCGTCAGGCTTGCACATCGCTTCGGAAGCGCTTGTCTCCGCAAGGCGGTGAAGCTGCAGCTTCACATCCTGCGCGGATTGCCAGCGATCATCCGGATTCTTGGCAAGACACACCTTGACGATCCAATCGAACTCCGCCGGCGTCAGCGCTTGAATGGAGGAAATCGGCGGAGGGACACGTTCCAGGATGGCGGCCATGGTGCTCGCGGGGGTCGCCCCTTCGAAGACGCGCTTCCCGGTTGCCATCTCATAAAGCACCACGCCCAGCGCGAAAATGTCGGTGCGCTCATCCACCGGCCTGGCCTCGACTTGCTCGGGAGACATGTACTGCACCGTGCCCACAATCGTTCCATGCCCCGTCAACGCATCCGAATGTGATCCCCCGCTTTGGCTCGCGGCCCGGTTGGATATTGTCACGGTCAATCCCGAAGTGGGTGCCAGTTCCGCGCCCAGCGCTTTGGCCAGTCCAAAATCCAAAATTTTCGCGCCGGATCTGGTCAACATGATGTTGCTCGGCTTGATGTCGCGGTGCACGATCCCNNTCAACATGATGTTGCTCGGCTTTAAGTCCCGGTGCATCACGCCCGCGCGGTGCGCGTGCTCCAGCCCATCGGCGATCTCCGCTCCGATTGTCAAGACTTGCTCCAACCGAAGAGGACCTCTCTTGAGCCTTTCCGCGAGCGTTTCGCCCACGGTAAATTCCATAACCAGGAATCGCGTCCCGTCCTGCTCGCCGACATCGTACAATTGGCAAACGTTAGGATGGTTCAGCCCGGAAATCGCGCGCGCTTCCCGTTCGAATCGTTCTATTGCTTCAGGTTTTTCGGAGAGATGCCGGGGCAGGATCTTGATTGCTACAGTCCGGTTCAGCCTTGTGTCGCGGGCTTGATAAACCTCACCCATCCCGCCGGCTCCCACCGGCGCGCCAATTTCATATGGACCGAGTCTGGTTCCCTGGCTGAGCGACATACTCACCAAAATCATATCGCAAATAGGCTGTCCGCAATGCGAACCGCTCCCCGGGAGGAACCTTTAAGTTTT
>PKXT01000254.1 GCA_003133505.1 Acidobacteriota bacterium | reverse complement strand
GTGGCGGAATAGGCAGACGCGCAGGACTTAGGATCCTGTGGCCGCAAGGCCGTGGGGGTTCAACTCCCTCCTTCCGCACCATTTTATACTGTGTAGTTTCATCTAGTTAAGAGCCTCGTGTTTTCCATATACCTCTGGTGTACCCTTCGTTTCGAGGAGCGCCAAAGGATCGCGCGCCCACGTGCGTTGCACGTTCGCTTCGAGCTGCTCTTGCCTTGACCGTACCCAGGGATTGTAATGTTTCTCTGTGATCCGCACGTTTTGATGTCCCAGCAACATTCCAACCCGCTCCATTGGCACGCCGGCGAGCAATAGTTCCACCGCGAACGTGGAGCGCGTCAAAGCCGGGCTCAGGAACGCGCGAGCCAAAGGCAAGCGCCTAGGACGGCCAAAAAAGCGGCTGGACGGCAGCGCAATCTTCCGGCTGCGCGAGGCGTGCAATTCCTGGGATCAGATAGCCGACGAAATCGGCGTAGGACGCTCCACTCTCGTCCGGTTAGGGTACAAGGGCACGGTAGTGGCTGAAAGTCGCCCATAATGACCCGCAAGGGATTTTGGTAAAAGGTTTGGACGTGAGTGGAAACGTCCCGGCAGCGGTCCCGATCAGCTCGGGATCACGATTCAGCGGAGTCCAACGCGGGGCGTCGTTCGTTTGTAGCTCACAATCTACAGCGGGCGCGCCCCGCTTTTTTTATTGGGATGGAAGAGACGGCGGATCGTGTCAACCACCGGGCCGTGAACGCCAAGACGAATCTGCCGGCTTTCCCAGAACAGTAGATTGGCGATTGTGCTGAGAATAAGCAGCAGTACGAGTACTGACTCCATTACGTTGAAGAGTAGCCGCTGCGGACGGCCGCAGCCCGGGCAATAGTTGTCGCCCACGATCATGGGTCGGCCGCATTTGCAGGTTGTCAGCGCCACGCGCCGATTCTACATCGGAGCTTTCAGCCAGCGCGCGGCGCGCCCGGGCGAATGCGCCGCTGTATGAGTTCCAGAAGATTGCATCCGCGGCATGGGCGGGGCCTCCGCAGCGGAACGTTGTTCACCTGACTGAATAGCCTGGCGCGGACGTCGGATTGACCGCCGCTTGTACGATGGTTGTTTGCCGCCGGTCCACGGTGAGCGCCCAAACGAGCGCCGCGACCCAGCCGATCACCGTCCATCCGAGAAACAGATTGAGCGCGAAGATGGCGCCACGATTGTCTTTTCGCCATCCGCAGATTGTCGGCAGGAAATACAAAACTATAGCTAAAATGCCCAGCGCGCCAAACCCGCCGTCATCGGCCGGAACTGCCGCGAGCATCATCGCCAGGGAGCGTCCTCGATCCAGCGGTCGAGGTGCTTCGCGAACGCCTCCGCTACTTTTTGCTCGCCATGCCAGGTGGATTTCTTGTTGACCGCGTAGGTATATATGACGTGGCTGCTACTTACCTCCACGAGCTCGGCTGCGGCCGAATCATCGGTATGCCCGCGGTACCCGAGAACCTTCTCCCAACTCGGGTCGCCTTCGTGCCACGTCCCCGCGATCACAAAGTCCGCTTTCTCGCGATCGGCCACCACATTCACCGGCACATGCTTGGCCAGCAGCGCGGCCCTTAGGCAAGTATCGAGCCCGTCCAACGGCTCGATATACACCGTTGCTCTCCCAGAGGGAATCACCGTCGCTACCGGAGGCGCGGTGTCCGGGTTCACAAGATTCCAGTCGTTCATTCCCTGCGCGCCGGCGGTGGACGCCACGCCGAGCAAGACCACCGCCAGCATTATGCTTTTCATAACTTCCCCCGACGGGTTAGATGCACGGCGGATGCCAAAGTGAGGCGATGGACTAGATTGAGGGATTCGGGCTACGGTTAGTCCAGCTCATCGAGGACGACGACGGCCAGTCAAATAAAGGGGTAGGAGAGTGTCACTGGCCGCCAATACTATGCAGCGAGGGAATTCTAGGGCAGCAGGGCAAGCATGTCTGTACGGTTTTGCATGTATGCGGGGAATCCGATCGGAGACGCCCGGCGGCTCGTTGATGTCACCGGTTGTGTACTGTCATTGGGCAATAGGCGAAACGGCCAGCCAACTGGCGGATTTGGGTGTCCTGTCACACTCAAGGAATGTCCGTCGCTTCCATGAGGAGTTGGCGAAGAAAACGAAGAACCCACTGCGCGTTAAAGGCCCAACTCAACCGATTTGCGAAGCAGTTCACCGCGCCCGCAAAGCATTCGGCCACAACGGAGGAGAGCAATACCTGACTCGCGAACAAAATTCATCGCTTTATACGCAAGGCTGGGAAAACCAAAACGCGAAGCGGCCAGCCATTTGGGGGTGGGGTGCCTGGCTGACCGCTGCAGCATGGAGACTTCTTTTCTTACGACGCAGGCCAGACGCAGCCGGTTTCATTTCACAGCCTAGACGTTTCCGGCAATCCGCCGTTGCCGATCGGCTATGCCCGTATGGCCCATCGCAAGCAATTGCAGCGAAGTCAGCTCTGCGGGTCGCGCGCCAGAGGCATCGTTCGCGAGCCCTCTATCGCCCCGCTGCAATCGGTTTGTTGGGAATCGTCTCGTATGTCCAGCCATACAATTTCGCCTGCTTGGCCCCTTGCACTCGCTGAAATCCTATCCAACCGTAGTGGGTCTGCCCGTTAATCTGGAACCGGACGCCGAGAAAACGATTGGAAGTGTTGAGAAAATTTCCTTTGCCTCCGGCATAACCGGAATAGGCCATCCAGCCACCGCTTATGAAATTATCGCTGCTCCCTATTTTCGCCCTATAGTAAACGCCGACGGTTCATTACGTGATGGGCCTTCCACGCCGTTTGCCTTTCCTATCCCGTTTGCGGAAACGGTGTAAAGGTCGTACGTGTTCTCGTTCAGAATGATT
>PKXT01000101.1 GCA_003133505.1 Acidobacteriota bacterium | reverse complement strand
AGTTATCGAAGGGGCTATCCAAAAGACTATCCGAACCCTCATCCACCGGCGCGTCATTAGGCCTATGGAGCGACATGTCCAGAGGATCGTTCTCATCGGCAGCGCGGTTCACAAGTATTGCTCGTCTAATTGGCGCAGCGTGCCGTCTTCCTGAAATACCATGTCGAACATTTTATGCCGGGCAATGGAAATGTCGCCGAAGGCCGCGGCCTGCACCAGCACCACAGCCTGCATGCGCACCATTTCGAGTACAGCGAGGAACGCTACTATCATCGCATGGCGCGAGGCGCAATCCTCAAAAAACACGGTTAGCGATACCGGCTCATCAGTTAACAGCAGTTGCGCGCGCAACTGACGCATCATTTCGCCCACGCTGACGGTCTCGCGGCTCAACTCAAGTTTGGCGACTTCCTTGCGGCGCTCCAGCACGTTCTGGAACACACGAACCAGATCCACCAGCGACACGACCAGCTCGCCCTGAGTCTCGTCGCTTTCGTAAAGCGATAGGTCCGGCTTCGACCACANNTTCGACCACACGTGGTCTTCCAACTGCTGCTTTTCGTAAAGCATTTGCGCGGCGCTCTTAAACTTCTCGTGCTCCATCAACCGGTGAACCAACTCCGCACGCGGGTCCATGGCCTCTTCCGGCCCTGCCATCGGATCAACCGGCAGCAGCATTTTCGATTTGATGTAAATCAGGGTGGCGGCCATAAACAGAAAATCGGCGGAGACGTTGATATCCAGCTCTTCGAGTTGATGTAGATAGTCGAGATACTGCCGGGTAATCTGCGCGATGGGAATATTGTGAATGTCCATCTCCTGCTTGCGAATCAAATCCAGCAGCAGGTCCAGCGGCCCTTCGTATTTTTCCAGATGGACGCGGTAGGAGGAATCCGGCGCGTTCGGAGCCGAAGGAGCGTCCATGCTACTTCCCCTCCGCCGGCAACGACGTCCCTTTCGGTTTAGACTTCGTCGTCTCTGGAGGTTTCGCGGCGGGCGCCGTTACGTCGGTCAGTTCCGCTCCCGCCAACGGCTGCGTCGAAGCAAACTCCGTTGCGGGATCGCTGGCCTTCCTACGCGCGTCGTCCCAGTGAAAGACGGCATTGCGTACACGAGCCATAGTTTGCTGCGCGGTTTCGCGCGCCGTCTTCGAACCCGCATCGAGGATTTCCCATACGCGCGCAGGGTTGGCTTCGTACTGCCGCCGCCGCGCCTGCACCGGCGCAATCCATCGAATCAGTCCGTCAGCCATCATGCGTTTACAATCCACGCAGCCGATAGCGGCTGTGCGACAATCGCGATTCACCAGGTCAATCGTGCCGGCGTCGGAAAAAAGTTTGTGATAGCTGAAGACTGGACATACATCGGGATTGCCGGGGTCGGTACGCCGCACCCGTGCCGGGTCGGTCATCATGTTCTTGGCCTTCGCGCGGATTTCCTCTACCGAATCCTTGAGCCAGATGGCGTTGCCATAGCTTTTCGCCATCCGGCGACCGTCCGTCCCTGTCAGTCGCGGAGTTTCCGTCAGCAGATGACCGGGTGCAACAAGGATTAGCTTTTCGTCAAAATACCTATTGAAGCGTTCTTCGCCAAGTTTCTGTCGAAAGTTCTCAATACCGACCTGTCCTATGGCCTGCAGATACTTAATACTGCTTTCTCCCTGCCCTCCCGACGCTTCGGTTAGTGGCAGTGCAGTCAGAATCCGAAGTGCATCACCATCGTTAATTGCCCACTCGAACCCTCTCGACTTCCACCTAAGGCCGAACATAAAGTTAAATCGCCGCACAACTTCGCGACTCAGCTCGACATGCGGGACCTGGTCTTCGCCGACGGGAACGAAGTCGGCGTCGTAAATTACAATGTCGGCGGTTTGCAGAAGCGGATAGCCCAAAAATCCGTATGTCCCCAAATCCTTGTCGCGTAAATTCTCGATCTGTTCTTTATAAGTAGGGACGCGTTCCAGCCAGCCCAGCGGCGTAATCATCGAAAGCAGCAGATGAAGTTCGGCATGCTCCGGCACGGACGATTGAATGAAAACTTTCGCCTTCTCCGGGTCCACGCCGACCGAAAGCCAGTCGGTGGCCACTTCCATCGTGTTCTGCGCTACCAGCGAAGTATCCGCGTAATGCGTGGTCAGCGCGTGCCAGTCCGCGACGAAGAAATAGCAGTCGTATTCTTCCTGCAGCTTCAGCCAGTTGGAGAGCGCGCCAAAGAAATGCCCAATATGCAGGGGCCCGGTAGGGCGCATCCCGCTGACCACCCGCTTGCGCCGCTCCGAGGAAACGTCTTTTAGCTTCGCGCTAACGTTTTCGGCGGAGTCCATTGCGCTCGCGCCAGCCGGGATCGCATCATCGGAAACGCCCGACGCAAACGATTGCTCCGAATTCTCTTCCGGCGGCACGCTAAGAGTCTCCGCCATGCTGCAGCAGATCGCGCGCAATCACGGTGCGTTGCATTTCGCTGGTGCCTTCGTAAATCGTCAGCACGCGCGCATCGCGATAGTAGCGCTCCACGTCCGTTTCGCGCGAATAGCCGGAGCTGCCATGAACTTGCACCGCGCGATACGCCACTCGGTTGGCCATTTCGCTGGCATATAGTTTCGCGCGCGAAGCCACCGGCCCCGGACGGCTCACACCCTGATCGCGCATCCACGCCGCCTGATGGACCAGCACTCGCGCCGCTTCAATTTCCGTTTGCATGTCGGCCAGCATCCACTGTATGCCTTGAAATTCGCTGATATTTTTCCCGAAGGCTTTCCGCTGTTTGGCGTAACGCACCGAAGTTTCGAGCGCGCCCTGGGCCAATCCCAGCGCCTGCGCGGCAATTCCCACGCGGCCTCCATCCAGCGCTTCGAGCGCGATTTTCAGGCCTTGCCCTTCCCCGCCCAGGCGGTTTTCTTCCGGCACGCGGCAATCATCAAAGGCAAGCTCCGCAGTGCGCGAAAGGTGCAAACCCATTTTATCCTCGTAGCGGCTGACGCGAAAACCAGCAAACTCCGGCTCGACCAAAAACGCGGTCACCCCGCGAGCGCTCGGCTCGTCGCTGGTGCGCGCGAAAACCAGATACATTCCCGAAACGCCACCGTTGGTGACCCAGCTCTTCGTCCCGGTGAGATAATACGCGCCGTCGCGCTTCACCGCGCGCAATTGCAGATTCGCCGCGTCCGAGCCGGCCTGCGGCTCGGTCAAGCAGAACGCGCCGAGAATTTCTCCACGCGCCAGCCGCCGCAAATACTTCTCGCGTTGCGCGTCGTTGCCATGTTTCCAGAGCGGAATGGCCACTACGGAATTGGTTACGCTCAGCGCCACCGCGGTCGAAGCGCACACCCGGGCGACTTCCTCGAGCATCAGCGCGTAGCTGATGGTGTCCATATCCGCGCCGCCCCACTCCTCGGGGATGAGCATTCCGCAGCAGCCCATATCGCCAAGCTGGCGAAGCTGTGCCGACGGAAAGCGCTTCTCGCGCTCGTATTCGCGCAGGATGGGTCGCATCTCCATTTCCATGAACTGGCGGATGGTGTCACGCAGCAGGATTTGCTGATCGGTTAAGGAAAAATCCATACGGGAAAAGCGATGCTAACACATTCCCGGCGTGGCTCGATAACCCATCTGGCTATTACGATGGAGATGGATTGCCTGCTATTCCGGGTGCGTGGTGCAATTACCGCTTGCCGCCCGGCTCCTCAAGACAACCAGCGCCTTGGTATACTAATATGCATACAGTGTGTACCCGATAGTTACCGAATGATAATAGGGTAAGCTCGGGACACGTTACTGGGGCGCGAGAATTCCGGCGCGGCCTCCGATGTGGCTGCGCGCGGGACGTCGCATGCCGCACAAGTTGAGGGAAATATGCAATCCCTGCGAATCCTAATCGCCGACGATAGCGAGAGTTTCCGCAGCTCCCTGCGCGCTTTCCTCGAATCCGTTCCTGGCTGGACGGTATGTGGCGAGGCGGGGGACGGGCATGTAGCTGTTGCGAAGGCCTTGGCATTACGGCCCGATATCGTGGTGTTAGATATCAGTATGCCCACCATGAACGGGATAGAAGCTGCCAAGGTAATCCACCAGCAGGTTCCCAGCGCCGAACTCCTGGTAATCAGCCAGCATCGCTTTCGCGGGGTCGGCGAAGCCGCGCAGAAAGCGGGCGCGCGCGGTTACGTGGATAAGTCCAAGTTATCTCAGGAACTAATTCCCGCCATTAAAGCCGCAGGTATGCGCCGATCGGCCCATGGTCCCGCGTGCCCGACTGGCTAAGCGGACGGTCTGACTCAATCTCAATATTGCTATGCACACCGCCATTTCAATCATTCTCCACACGCATCTGCCACCGAACGGCATCGCCGTACTAGCGGCATACAACCAGGCGGCCATTTTTCCCTTATCCGACCCACCTGCTAGAGCTTTAGAAATTCGCGGAGGCGCTTGGTTTGCGCGCGGCTTACGGGGACTTCGCTGTTGCGCTTGTCGTTCATTTTCAGCAGGTAGCTGGACTTGAACCACGGCACCACTTCGCGAATGTGGTGAATGTTCACCAGGAACGAGCGATGAGGACGCCAGAACGATTCCGCATCCAGCGAATCGGACAGCTCCTCGATGGTGCGGTAATTAGACGTGCCCTCCATATCATGGGTGTGGATGCTGATGGTTCCGTCCTCGATGGAGGCGTACACCATGTTTCCCGAATCCACCAGCAACATGCGGGATTGCGACTTCACCAGCAGCTTAACCGGCGGCGCCAGCCGCGACGTTTCAAGCTGGCCCAGTAGATTTTCAAGGCGCTCGACGGGCGACGTGCCCGCATCCATCAGCTTCTTCACCCGTTGTATGGCCCGTGCAAGACGCGCCTTGTCAAAGGGTTTGAGCAGGTAATCCACCACGTTCACTTCGAAGGCCTGCACGGCGTACTGGTCATAGGCCGTGGCGAAGATGATTTGCGGCAGGCGCACTTTGCGCTCGGCCAGCTTCTTGATTACACCGAAGCCGTCGAGGCCGGGCATCTGTACGTCGAGAAAGACCAACTCGGGCTCGTGCTCCTTGATGAGCGCGATGGCCTCCAGGCCGTTTTTGCCCTGGGCGATGACGTTGATTTCCGGAAAGCCTTTGAGCAGGAAGGCGAGTTCGTCGCGCGCGGGGCGTTCGTCATCCACAATGAGTGTGTTGATCGCCATGGGAGATTACGTCTGCGTCAATTGTGCCTTCATATTACTCCGGCAGTAAGTAAGAAGAACAGTAGTCAGGGGGAGCGTCCGGTTGGTTTGCATTGGCGGTCAAATATGGGGTGAACAATACATTTTGCAAAGTCATGATTTTGTGGCGATTAGAAAATGTATGTTGCACATTGTAGGGGGCTTGTGGAAGAACAACTGTCAGCCGTGTTCCGATTAGAATATTCATTAATTCGCTTTATTTCTCCTCCGCACATCTGACCCACGAAATGCCTCTGCTCGCGAAAATGTTTCGCTCCATGGGCAACGTCCATCCGGCCAACCCCTCTTCGTGCGCCAGAACGGAACAGACGGCACAGTTGCGCTGACACGTTCCATTGTCGCCCCAAAATCCGTGATTGCAAGGGCTGGAGGAGTAAATAAGGCTCCGCAGTGTGAAAAATGAAGGAGGCAGTAGTCATGCCCAAAAGAGCCTAATCCAGCGGCAAGGGGCCGACCGGACTGAGCCGCAGTATGCGCCGGCCCTATGAAAGGGCCGGCGCATACATGCGGCAGAAAGCAGGAACGGCTTACGATGAATAGCGCCGGATTCCGTTATGACATCGCTATGACGTCGGCTCGGGCAGATTGACCATCGGCGCGACGGAAGGCACGTTGGTGGAATTCACAATGAACAGCATGTAATAGCCCGGAGGCGCGGTATTGCCGTCCACCGGAGCGGTGACGGTCAACTGGCCGGAGCCAATGGTGAAGGCCAGCGGAATAATACGCTGGTCAAAGTGGGTGGCGTGAGTATCGGCGTCGTTGCGAATCAGCACCACGCTGGTAATGGTGGAGGCATTGGGCGTGGTGACGGTAAAATTCGCGCCGTAGGTAAGCGCGGTGGGCGCCGAGGTAATCGTGGGACGGGCCCCCTTAAATAGGTAGGGCGGGCTGAAAATTTCGCCGTAGGTTTGGAGTGAATTTCCGGAATCCGAACCCGCCGAGAAAACCGTGCCGTCGGGCAGCAGAATAGCGGTGGAATGGTAGCCGCGCTGGCCCTGCTGCGCGGCCAGGATTTTCCAGGTGGCATTGGCCGGATCATATTGCTCGGCCTGCTCTACGGGATTCTCGTATTTCGAAGCGCCACCAGCGCCACCCACGATTAGAATCGTCTGATCGGGGAGCTCGACGGCGTTCAAATCGTGGCGAGCGTAGTGCATTGATTTTCCGTATGTCCACACCCCGTTGGAACCCAGAGAGGTATCCGCGGATTCGATCGTATAGGTGGGATTGACTTTTTGGTTGTCGAGATCGTTTTGGCCGCCAAAGGCAAACACGGTTTTCAAATCGGGCAACAGTACCGCGCCTTCGCCGTGGCGGTTGGGATATTGCATGGAGGGGCCGTACGACCATTTATAGGTTGCCGGATCCAGGAACCAGGATGCCTGCGTGGGGCCCGCTGAAAAGACCGAACCGGTGGGCAACAAGAAAAAGCGCGGATAGGGTTCCCATGTGCCGGCGGGGAGGTTAGCGCTGGTGGGGAGGGTCGTCCATGCCACATTCACATCATCATACTGCTCGACTTCCCTTATTATGCCGGTCCCGTTACCGTTAAACCCGGAAAAAACCAAGTCCATGCCATTACCCAGGACAAGATTGGTGGGATAATAGCGTGGGTAAGTCATCGAAGCATTGGTCTGCCAGGAGGTGGTGGCGGGATCGAAGATCACCGATCCCTTGATTCCTTTGTCGCCCTCGCCTTGGGGCCCGTCGAGGCCTCCATCAATGAGAATGCGGCCATCGGGAAGCTGGTTCTCGCCGCCGCAGAAATAATCCGCAACCGGAGTGGGGTTGGGAAGCGTGGTCACGGCACCGCTGGCCGGATTATAGACTCCGGAAATAATGCCGCCGTTTCCATTGGTGCTCCAATACTGCCACATCAGCACCTGGCCATTGTTGAGAAGAACAGAGTGGATTGGAATCATTCCTAGTGGAAAAGGGTCAGACCACGCGCCAAGCTGTGATGCGTCCCCCACGTGGTGGGGCGGATGAATTGACGTGACGGCGGGCCGGACATGGCCGGGCCAATCACCATGCACCAACCGTGAAAATACGGGCACGGCCGCCAATGCCAGCACGACGACTAAACCACCGCCTATCACCATCCATCTCTTACGGCCCGAAGAGGCGCCATTCGTTTGCATATTCATTTTCCTCCCGCCACTCACCGTGGCTGAACGTTCAATGCCTCATGAATTCCAAGGTTCCCATGCGAACCGTCCAATCCGTAACTTGCTGACCCTGGGCCAGACCGGATAAGTGGCTTTGGCTGGTTTGTGAACGGCATTTCTGGGGTACAGGGGTTCCAAGTGGAAAAACATTCGGTCCACCAAGCCAGCTCGCGGATTGCCGGAATCAATGACGCTGGCCGTAGCATAGCACGGCCTCGACCTTGCGGTATGTATTTTTTGGTTTTTGGAAAGGCCATGAACGANNTGGTACTCTTGGTGTTGAGTGCACACTTACGGAAAAGAGGTGAGGAATGTCCCAGGAGCATGAGAGCACGGTATTGGAGGCCGAGACGGAGATAAGCGGCCATTCAAGGGAAACTCTGCTGGGCCTTTACGAAATGCTGGTGAAGTGCAGGATGGCCGATGAAAAGGCGCGCATCCTGTTTCGCCAGTCGAAATTCGCGGGCAACTTTTTTTCGGGCGTGGGACAGGAAGCGACCGAAGTCGGCTCCGCCTACACATTGCG